>CAVUMJ010000030.1:0-4487 GCA_963741375.1 uncultured Pseudomonadota bacterium | reverse complement strand
TTGCGTCTACCTTGACCCGGTTTCATTGATTGCTGTACTGGCCATCTGGTCTTTAGAATGTTCTTCGTGCATTAAAGATATGGAAATACTTGCCGGCATTCATCAAAACCGGCCTGATTTAAAAATCATCATGCTTTCCACTGACGAACCCTCAGCCAGTGCGGATATTCAGAGACTCCTGGAAAAATACCGGCTGACAGATATTGAAAACTGGGTGTTTGCTGACGATAATAGCCAAAAACTCCGCTATGAAATTGATCCGGGCTGGTATAGCGAGATACCGCGCACCTATTTTTATGCCAGTAATCACCAACGGGAAGCCGTTAGCGGCGCCATGAAAGCTGAAGATTTTCATTCCCGTTTCAATAAATTGAAAATTTAGCTTGAGCGTGGATTGTTCAGGTGAATCGCAGCCTGCCAGTGACAAATACAACTCCACTGGCTATTTCAGTGTTCTAATGCTGTGCAGCAGATAAACCACGTCACTCAGCAAATAAGCTTATGCAGAGCACAATTTCTCTGTTTTATATCAGTACCAAAATTTGATGTCAGGACCATGAAACGATTGTTTACCAAAACGAAACAAATCATCTACTATTTTGACTATTGTAAATAAAAAAATTAGAGTTATAGTATTACCGTACTTATTGAATTGACTGTTATCAGTCTAGGGGTAAAAAATGAACAAATCGAACAATCTTTATAGAGACATCGTGACTGGGCTTTTTTTCACTACTGGTGTGTTCGGCTTCATGTCTGGTGAATTTGTTATCTCCACCATGCTATTTGGCGCTGCTACTATATCCAGCAACATTGATTTCAGCGGTTCTTTTAAAGCGTAAGATCTTCCTCGTTGTAAAAATAAACAGTCCTCCTCAAGCTCTGTTTAACTCATAACCTCTTGTCGCCTGACAAGAGGTTTTTTTTCGCCTGACAAATTCCGCTGTTTTTCGCTCAACCGGCTATATCCTGCTCATCGCTAGTCAGATTAATGTTAAAATTTTATTTTAATACTCAACTGCTATCCAATATGAATATACCTAATGCCGTTTACGAATCGCATATTCCTCATTTAAAACTGTTGGGACGCGGTAAAGTCCGCGATATGTACGAGATCAACGACAGGCTATTATTGATAGTGACTACCGACAGAATGTCTGCATTCGATGTCATCCTGCCTGACCCGATACCGGGCAAAGGCCAGGTATTAACCAAAATATCCAATTTCTGGTTTAATAAAATGCAAGACGTCATTCCAAATCACCTCAGCACCGAGCTGAGTTTGGCGGACGTCATACCCGATCCGCAATTGCGCGAACAACTGGCCGGACGCAGCATCATCGTTAAACGCTTAAAACCCTTGCCGGTAGAAGCCATAGTCCGCGGTTACCTGATCGGCTCCGGCTGGAAAGATTATCTAAAATCCGGTTCGGTTTGCGGCATTACCTTACCGGCCGGCCTGCAACAAGCCCAACAACTGCCGGAACCGATTTACACGCCTTCCAGCAAAGCCGAAGCGGGCGTTCACGACGAAAATATCAGTTTTGCCGACAGCGTAGCGCTGATGGGTGTTGAGATTGCCGAAAAAATTCGCGACACCAGCTTAAAACTGTATACCCTGGCTGCGAAATATGCCCAATCGCGCGGCATTATCATCGCCGACACCAAATTTGAATTTGGTCTGGATGAACACGGCAACGTTTATCTGATAGACGAAGCCGTCACGCCCGACTCATCCCGATTCTGGCCTATCGAACAATACCAGGTCGGCATCAGCCCGCCCAGTTTTGACAAACAATATCTGAGAGATTATCTGGAAACCCTGGACTGGAACAAAACCGCTCCCGGCCCGAAATTGCCTGAAGAAGTTAGCCGCAAGTGCAGCGAAAAATACCGCGAGGCTGAGTTAAAATTGATTGGTTGATCGCTACGCAGGCAGCTGGGAAATAATCCAATATATTGATTTGTAAAAATGTGATTTGTTAAAATCCTGATTCAATCAGCCTCGTAGCCTCGGTTAGCGAAGCGTAACCGAGGCAAATGCTCCGCTATACCGAAAGCTTATCATTCCCACGATTACGCCGCCGCTAATCGTGGCTACGACGCAGGCTCTCTCAAAATTAACCGGCCATATAGCTTATAAACTGCTCTCAATGTTTTGTTGCTCCAAGTAGCAAATGCAAAGTTTCTGGCAATAGCCAATCAAAACCCAGGATAACCCAAGCCAGCAAACAAAACCCTAAGGCAACGCCAAACCAACGATGATCGAGAAACAGGTAATTAGCGACATCTTCCGCATTAGCACTAATATTCAAAGGCTCGTTGGATATAACTTGCTTAGCCCATTTTTGCGCCAATTCTGCTGAGCAGCCTAAATGCCCATTCCATAGACCAGCCAAACCCCAGCACCAATGAAACAGGCTGGGCAATACATTGGTAATTGGCAACAGAATAAGCGCGGTATATATGTGGTGAGGAACGAACCGCATCATAATGCCTTATTCACCCGCATCAATCTCAAAATTATGATTTTGTAAAGCTACCCATAGGTGCTTATGCGTATTGCGTAGTGTATTCAAAAATCGCTATGCTGAAAATATTAATCTTTCAATGTTTTGAGCAGCCAAGTATTTCTATTTCGGCAGTCATTACCGAAAGGCAATTACTGGAAGACTCGCCCACTGTTTCGGAACGATTAGCCACGGGTTGTTTTGTGTCTTGCCCCTTGATTCGACACTTACCCGTTTTGTGGGGCAGGATCATACCTTCCATCGCACAAATCAACGAATTTCATTTTTATTGATTTCTGACTTATGCCGATCTATGCGCTATTTGGGCTGTTATTTTTTTCGTTTGTAGCCGCCGCTCCTGCACCCTCATCCAAGGAAGTTCTGCTTTCGGCAGGAGTTCCCTCGCACAAAATAGCCCTGCTTGATCAAGGAGAAATCATTAGCCATGGTATAGATGAAGGCACCGACAAAGAACTTGCGATGAGCGTCGCAATCTATCTGCCGGCTCATCCGGATAAAGTTATAGATTACATCAAAAGTGTAGAGCTGTTTGCTATCGACGCTGACGTTACCGCCTATGGTGCGATTCCTAAAAATGCGAATGTTTACGACTTCAAGGGCTTTGGTTTTTCTCTAAAACAATTGGATGAAGCATTAGATTTGCTGGATACGGAAGAAAGTGATCGATTTAACTTATCAATTCAAGAAATTTCAGTGCTACAAAACACGCCGGCAGATACGGATAAGGCTATTTTAGTTAAAAAGGTTTCACAAAAATACCGTGAGATTCTCCAGCAACGCTGGCAGGCGTATAGAAATAACGGGCTGAAAGGTATCGCAGATTATTCACGAGTTGATGGGGTTGCGAGTCCCGCTGCTGAGCTTTATATTTCAGCAGAAAACTGCAAGATGTTAACCCATTATTTTCCGGAACTTTCCCATGGCTGGAATAATTATCCAGCCTCGCTGCCCTCAGGCGTCGAAGAGTATTTTTATTGGATCAATCGTTTGGTTGAAAACCGGCCAACAGCAATTTTAGCGCATAGTGTTCTTCAAGTTACCAATACTGGCTCACTAATTCTTGGACGGCAGTTTTATGTAGGGCATTCCTACAATTCAAGTCAAATGTGTGTCGGCGTTTTGCCTTATCATGATGGTTCTCTGGTCTTCTATATCGAAAGCACATCCACGGATCAGGTTGCCGGCATAGCTACCGGTTTAAGACATATCATTGGACGGGAACAGTTGAAAAATCAGATGATCAAGCACTTAGAAAAATTAGGCAAAACATTCAAAATTGCATCTAAAGATGATTAATTCTCGTGATTCTGAGCCGTATAGGTCGTTTTTGCCCTTTCGATCCTGACAAAGCAAATTCGGCCATTTCTCATTCGTAAGGCAACCAGCACTCTACCAAAAGAGTTAAGCCAAACACAAGCCCAATAACAGCTAATAAATTTATTTGACTGGGTAAATCACAACACCGACTAAAATACAGTTTTAAGCACTTTACTCAGCAATCCAGGCTGCACCGTATTTAATTCATCAAGCCGAGATTGAGCCGCTTGAGCAAATATAGAATCCGCTTCCTGATCGATAATTTGTTTAAGAACTGATTGCGAATTTTTGTCCAACAAACCTATAGCGCGAAATCTGACAGATGGGTGATATGCTCTAAGAGCGGCAAGTTCCCGTAAATAACCGGTAGAGCCATCCAGCAGCTTCAAAATCACTTTTTCCGGGTCTTCAGTAAACAAGTCTCTTACCAAATTGCCGTAATCTTCTTGAGCGCGGATTAAATCCCGGCGGTTTATTTTTTGCGGTTCGGTTGGATCATCGCAACAAGCCATTATCATACTCCTGCAAAAAATCGGAGTAGCCTCGGTTAGTGAAGCGTAACCGAGGGCAAATGCTCCGCTATACCGAAAGCTTATCATTCCCACGATTACGCTGCCACTAATCGTGGCTACGCGGGAA
>CAVUMJ010000029.1:0-31680 GCA_963741375.1 uncultured Pseudomonadota bacterium | reverse complement strand
GCAAAAAAAAGCCCGAGCATGCTCGGGCTTAATATAAGGCGCTTGGCGATGACCTACTTTCACATGGCAAACTGCCACACTATCATCGGCGCAAAACGGTTTCACTTCCGAGTTCGGAATGGGATCGGGTGGTTCACGTTCGCTATGTTCACCAAGCAAACTGGTCAGGCTGCGGTATTTTTTATTTTGCTCCGCTAGCCGCTCTCTATGACAGGCTGTCCGCCCGCCCTGTGGAAATCTGTTTTTATGTTCTCGCGCTTACATCAACGTTTATCAGCTCGCCTTGCGGGTATCGGCTCCTGCCATTCCCCTACCCCACTTCCCTATGGAGCAAACGCATTGGGCGTTATATGGTCAAGCCTCACGGGCAATTAGTATACGTTAGCTACACACATTACTGTGCTTCCACACCGTACCTATCAACGTCGTCGTCTCCAACGGCCCTTCAGGGGACTTATAGTCCCAGTGAGATCTCATCTTGGGAGGGGCTTCCCGCTTAGATGCTTTCAGCGGTTATCCTGTCCGAACGTGGCTACCCGGCAATGCCATTGGCATGACAACCGGAACACCAGAGGTTCGTCCACTCCGGTCCTCTCGTACTAGGAGCAGCTTCCCTCAAATCTCAAACGCCCACGGCAGATAGGGACCGAACTGTCTCACGACGTTCTGAACCCAGCTCGCGTACCACTTTAAATGGCGAACAGCCATACCCTTGGGACCTGCTTCAGCCCCAGGATGTGATGAGCCGACATCGAGGTGCCAAACACCGCCGTCGATATGAACTCTTGGGCGGTATCAGCCTGTTATCCCCGGCGTACCTTTTATCCGTTGAGCGATGGCCCTTCCATACAGAACCACCGGATCACTAAGACCTACTTTCGTACCTGCTCGACTTGTCCGTCTCGCAGTCAAGCACCCTTATGCCTTTGCACTCATTGCCTGATTTCCGACCAGGCTGAGGGTACCTTCGTGCTCCTCCGTTACTCTTTAGGAGGAGACCGCCCCAGTCAAACTACCCACCAGACACTGTCCCCAATCCGGATCACGGACCTAGGTTAGAACTCCAAACATACCAGGGTGGTATTTCAAGGTTGGCTCCACAAGAACTGGCGTCCTCGCTTCCAAGCCTCCCACCTATCCTACACAAGTAGGTTCAAAGTCCAGTGTCAAGCTATAGTAAAGGTGCACGGGGTCTTTCCGTCTAGCCGCGGGTACACTGCATCTTCACAGCGATTTCAATTTCACTGAGTCTCGGGTGGAGACAGTGTGGCCATCGTTACGCCATTCGTGCAGGTCGGAACTTACCCGACAAGGAATTTCGCTACCTTAGGACCGTTATAGTTACGGCCGCCGTTTACTGGGGCTTCGATCAAGAGCTTCTCCGAAGATAACCCCATCAATTAACCTTCCAGCACCGGGCAGGCGTCACACCCTATACGTCCACTTTCGTGTTTGCAGAGTGCTATGTTTTTGCTAAACAGTCGCAGCCACCGATTTTTTGCAACCTCCCTCAGCTCCATTCGCTAGGAACTTCACCTAATAAAGGCATACCTTCTCCCGAAGTTACGGTATCATTTTGCCTAGTTCCTTCACCCGAGTTCTCTCAAGCGCCTTAGAATTTTCATCCCACCCACCTGTGTCGGTTTAGGGTACGGCCACTGTTAACCTGAAGCTTAGAGGTTTTTCCTGGAAGCTTGGCATCCATCACTTCGCGTTTCTCTCGAAACACTCGTCATCACGTCTCAGAATTGTGAACCCGGATTTGCCTAAGTCCACTCCCTACTCGCTTAAACTGCCACTTCCAACCGACAGATGATGTAGCCTTCTCCGTCACCCCATCGCAGTTAACACCGGTACAGGAATATTAACCTGTTTTCCATCGACTACGCCTTTCGGCCTCGCCTTAGGTACCGACTAACCCTGCGTCGATTAACGTTGCGCAGGAAACCTTGGGTTTTCGGCGAGAGGGTTTTTCACCCTCTTTATCGTTACTTATGTCAGCATTCGCACTTCCGATACCTCCAGCCAACTTCTCAATTGACCTTCACAGGCGTACGGAACGCTCCTCTACCACTCACGCCTAAGCGTAAATCCGTAGCTTCGGTACTATGCTTAGCCCCGGTGAATCTTCCGCGCAGACCGACTCGACCAGTGAGCTATTACGCTTTCTTTAAAGGATGGCTGCTTCTAAGCCAACCTCCTGGCTGTCTGGGCCTTTCCACATCGTTTCCCACTGAGCATAGATTTGGGGACCTTAGCTGACGGTCTGGGCTGTTTCCCTTTTCACGACGGACCTTATCACCCGCCGTGTGTCTCCCGTGCTCGTACTTCTTGGTATTCGGAGTTTGCATCGGGTTGGTAAGTCGGGATGACCCCCTAGCCGAAACAGTGCTCTACCCCCAAGAGCAATACACGAGGCGCTACCTAAATAGCTTTCGAGGAGAACCAGCTATCTCCGAGCTTGATTAGCCTTTCACTCCAATCCACAGCTCATCCCCGTCTTTTTCAACAGACGTGGGTTCGGCCCTCCAGTCAGTATTACCTGACCTTCAGCCTGGCCATGGATAGATCGCCCGGTTTCGGGTCTACACCTTGCGACTCAACGCCCTATTAAGACTCGCTTTCGCTACGCCTCCCTTATTCAGTTAAGCTTGCCACAAAATGTAAGTCGCTGACCCATTATACAAAAGGTACGCAGTCACCCCATAAGGGCTCCCACTGCTTGTACGCATACGGTTTCAGGTTCTATTTCACTCCCCTCTCCGGGGTTCTTTTCGCCTTTCCCTCACGGTACTAGTTCACTATCGGTCAGTAAGGAGTATTTAGCCTTGGAGGATGGTCCCCCCATGTTCAGTCAAAGTTTCACGTGCTCCGACCTACTCGTTTTCATCAATATCAGATTTTCGTGTACGGGGCTATCACCCTGTATCGCCGCACTTTCCAGAACGTTCCACTAATCTCATATCAACTTAAGGGCTGCTCCCCGTTCGCTCGCCACTACTTAGGGAATCTCGGTTGATTTCTTTTCCTCCGGGTACTTAGATGTTTCAGTTCTCCGGGTTCGCTTCCTGACACTATGGATTCATGTCAGGATGACAAGGTGACCTTGCCGGGTTTCCCCATTCGGATATCTCTGGATCAATGCTCGTTTGCAAGCTCCCCAAAGCTTTTCGCATGCTACAACGTCCTTCATCGCCTCTTACTGCCTAGGCATCCACCGTATGCGCTTATTCACTTGACCATATAACCCCAATACGTCTGTCTTTCAACTTCCGCTTCAAGGCTTTCCGATCGCTGACATGTTCGCTGATGTTTTGCTTGAGTCCGAAACGCTCACCACCTTTACAAAAGGTTCACGTCCCGGTCAGTCTCGATCATTTCTGATCTCAACTCGTTTTTTACAGATTTCCACATTGTTAAAGAGCTATTGATGACTTCACATCAATTCTATCCACTCTGATCTCACTCAACTTTCGTCAAATGCCTCAAAACGCATAGAATTACTGTACAGCCTCTCTCCTTCCTCCGTCTCTCCCTTTACCTTGCCAGCTCCTTTCACCTTGCCAACTCCTCTCCTATTCTCTCTCGCTCCTACCTTCTTCTCCGGCTCTCCTCTTTCTCCTTCCCCTTTCCTCTCGCTCTCTCCTGCCTTCCTCTCCAGCTCTCCTCTTTCTCCTTCCCCATAATGGTGGAGCCAAGGAGGATCGAACTCCTGACCTCCTGCGTGCAAGGCAGGCGCTCTCCCAGCTGAGCTATGGCCCCATGTCCGGGTTTTCTCTTCGGTGTTGGTGGGTCTGGGAGGAGTTGAACCTCCGACCTCACCCTTATCAGGGGTGCGCTCTAACCAACTGAGCTACAGACCCAGGTGCGGCTTCTATCGAAATAATTTGTTGTGGATACGTGCAACTGCTCTGTCTTTGTAAGGAGGTGATCCAGCCCCAGGTTCCCCTAGGGCTACCTTGTTACGACTTCACCCCAGTCATGAATCACAAAGTGGTAAGCGCCCTCCCGAAGGTTAAACTACCTACTTCTTTTGCAACCCACTCCCATGGTGTGACGGGCGGTGTGTACAAGGCCCGGGAACGTATTCACCGCGGCATTCTGATCCGCGATTACTAGCGATTCCGACTTCATGCAGTCGAGTTGCAGACTGCAATCCGGACTAAGACCGGCTTTTTGGGATTAGCTTACTCTCGCAAGTTCGCAGCCCTCTGTACCGGCCATTGTAGCACGTGTGTAGCCCTACCCATAAGGGCCATGATGACTTGACGTCGTCCCCACCTTCCTCCGGTTTATCACCGGCAGTCTCCCTAGAGTTCCCAGCCGAACTGTTGGCAACTAAGGATAAGGGTTGCGCTCGTTACGGGACTTAACCCAACATCTCACGACACGAGCTGACGACAGCCATGCAGCACCTGTCTCTCGGTTCCCGAAGGCACCAAGTCATCTCTGACAAGTTCCGAGGATGTCAAGGGTAGGTAAGGTTCTTCGCGTTGCATCGAATTAAACCACATGCTCCACCGCTTGTGCGGGCCCCCGTCAATTCATTTGAGTTTTAGCCTTGCGGCCGTACTCCCCAGGCGGTCAACTTAATACGTTAGCTCCACCACTAAGTTCTTTAAGAACCCAACGGTTAGTTGACATCGTTTACGGCGTGGACTACCAGGGTATCTAATCCTGTTTGCTACCCACGCTTTCGTACCTCAGCGTCAGTTTGAGTCCAGAGAGCCGCCTTCGCCACTGGTGTTCCTTCAGATCTCTACGCATTTCACCGCTACACCTGAAATTCCACTCTCCTCTACTCAACTCTAGTCTTCCAGTATCAAATGCAGTTCCCAGGTTAAGCCCGGGGATTTCACATCTGACTTAAAATACCGCCTACGCACGCTTTACGCCCAGTAATTCCGATTAACGCTCGCACCCTCCGTATTACCGCGGCTGCTGGCACGGAGTTAGCCGGTGCTTCTTCTATGGGTAATGTCAGTCTATAGGGTATTAATCTACAGGTATTCCTTCCCATTGAAAGTGCTTTACAACCCTCAGGCCTTCTTCACACACGCGGTATTGCTGGATCAGGCTTCCGCCCATTGTCCAATATTCCCCACTGCTGCCTCCCGTAGGAGTCTGGGCCGTGTCTCAGTCCCAGTGTGGCTGATCATCCTCTCAGACCAGCTATGGATCGTCGCCTTGGTAGGCCTTTACCCCACCAACTAGCTAATCCAACATAGGCTCATCTTATAGCGCGAGGTCCGAAGAGCCCCCGCTTTCTCCCGTAGGACGTATGCGGTATTAGCGTGAGTTTCCCCACGTTATCCCCCACTACAAGGCAGATTCCTATGCATTACTCACCCGTCCGCCACTCGTCAGCGCCCGAAGGCCTGCTACCGTTCGACTTGCATGTGTTAAGCATACCGCCAGCGTTCAATCTGAGCCATGATCAAACTCTTCAGTTTAATTTATTGCTGCTCTATAGGACTAACCCATAGCGCATTTACTCCGATCGACTTCAACTTTTTGACAGGTTGATATGTCGACTTCTATCTTGAAATACAGATAACTAGTCACACATACCCACACAAATTATTTCGATTAGTTTGTTAAAGAGCTAGTCGATCCCCAAACTCGCGTTTCGTTTTCAACTGTTGAGCCCGCATATTCTACAGATTCTATTTTCTCTGTCAATAGCTTTTTAATGAATTGTGACAAAATTTAGAAGGTGAATCGCTACGCGACTGATTATTCTTCTAAAAACAACTCTATCCTGGCGAATTTTCGTTTCCCGGCCTGATAAACATGTTTGCTTGGCGCTTTGATTATGGCTTTTTGATCTTCCAGCTTTTCGCCGTCGATTTTTACAGCGCCCTGCTTGATAAGGCGCAAAGCTTCAGAAGTGCTTTCCACCAAGCCTGCCGATTTTAGGATATTGGCAATCGCCAGACCTTGAGCGCCGACCTTGAGTTGAATTTCATCCATTTCCTCGGGCATGGCGCCACGCTGGAAACGGGCTTCAAAGTTTTCCAGCGCCTGTTTTGCAACCGTTTCGCCGTGGAACCTTGCCACCAGTTCTTGACCGAGACTGACTTTATAATTCCTGGGATTTGCGCCGCTTTGACATTCCAGCCGCCATTTTTCAATAGTTGCGGCCGGCACAAAGCTTAGCAATTGATAATATCGCCACATCAGCTCATCAGAGACAGACATAATTTTGCCGAACATCTCATCCGGTGCGTCGGTAATCCCTATATAATTATTTAAGGATTTGGACATTTTCTGAACACCGTCAAGCCCTTCCAGGATAGGCATCATCAGAATGATTTGCGGTTTTTGCCCGTATATTTCCTGCAAATGCCTGCCCATAAGCAAATTAAATTTTTGATCCGTGCCGCCCAACTCCACATCGGCCTTCATCACTACCGAGTCATAACCCTGAATCAACGGATAGAGAAATTCATGAATGGCGATAGGCTGCCCACCTTTATAACGTTTGCTGAAATCATCGCGCTCCAGCATTCTGGCGACAGTATGTTTGGCGGCAAGCTGAATTAGCTCGGCGCTGGTCATCGCCCCCATCCACGCGGAATTGAATTTTATTTCAGTTTTATCAGGGTCGAGAATTTTAAAAATCTGTTGCTGATAAGTTTTGGCATTTTCCAGCACAGCTTCGTGAGTTAAAGGTTTACGCGTGACGTTTTTACCGGTGGGATCACCTATCATAGCCGTGAAATCGCCAATCAAAAACTGCACTCTATGCCCGGCATCCTGAAAATGCCTCAACTTATTGATGAGCACCGTATGTCCAAGATGTAAATCCGGCGCTGTTGGATCGAATCCGGCCTTGACGATGAGCGGGCGGTTTTCTTGTAATTTTTTAAGCAACTCTGATTCAAGCAAAACTTCATCAGCGCCATACTTGAGTTGCGCCAAGGTTTCCTGTAACAATTTTTTCTCCTGAAAGCTGAAATTCAGCTGGCATTATATGATATAGGCTTGCCATTTCAGGATAAAAATCCATATTAAATTTATTTTTTATACGCTTTTTATTAGCCATATTGTAGAAAATTGCCTACAATCAACCACTGAAGAAACAAAGAAGAGTGGTTCCTGTGCATAACAGAATACTAAAATCGGTCGTTTTAGGGGCCTGCACTGTTGTAGTGGCAGGCGCAAGTTACGGGCTAATCCCCCATAAATCTTTAGAAGAAAGCAAAAGTTTAGAGCAAGATCTGCTTATTTCCGCCAAGATTAATCAATACACCAATTATATTCCCCCTGTTAAGGTGCTACCGGACAAAGATATGTCCGAGGACATGGAGCATACAGTCAAATCCGGTGAAAATCTGTCCAGCATCTTTTCGGATATGGATTTAAGCAGGGAAGACCTGCATAAGATTGTCCATGCCAATGCTGCCGGCAAAATGTTTGCCAATGTCGAACCCGGTCAGAATGTGGTGGCGACTATCAGCTCAACAGGCGAACTTGAGCAATTGACTTACACTAAAAATCCTTTCGAAACTCTGATTGCCACCCGGCATGATGACGATTTTGACGTAAAATTACTCAGCAAACAGGTTGATTATCAGCCCACTGTCGCCAAAGGCGTGATCAGATCATCGCTGTTTGAGGATGGCAAACTGGCCGGATTGCCGGAAAAACTGATATTAAAGCTTGCCGACATTTTTGCATGGGACATTGATTTTGCTTTAAATCTGAGAGACGGCGATCAATTCACCGTAGTTTTTGAAAAGCTTTATGTTGATGGCAAGGAATTCGATTCCGGTGAAATTCTCAGTGTGGAGTTTGTCAACCAGGACAAAATCTATACCGCTGTGCGTTTTGAAGACAATCAAGGCCATACCGGTTATTACACGCCTGAAGGCAATGGCCTGCGCAAAGCGTTCTTACAAACGCCCATGGATTTTGCAAAAATCAGCTCCAACTTTGATCTGCACCGCCTACACCCCATACTGAATACCATACGTGCCCATAAAGGCGTGGATTATTCCGCCCCCATCGGCACACCGGTAAAAACCACCGGGGATGGTAAAATTGTGTTCCGCGGGGAAAGAAACGGCTATGGTAATGTAGTGGAAGTGGAGCACGGCCAGAACTACTCTACTCTTTACGCGCATTTGTCCGGATTTAAGTCCGGACAAAAACTCGGCAGTCTGATCAAGCAAAGCGATGTGGTTGGTTATGTAGGCCAAACCGGCCTGGCAACCGGCCCGCATTTGCATTACGAGTTTAGAATAGCCGGGGTGCATGTTAATCCGGTTACCGTGAAATTACCGCATTCCATGCCTCTGGACAAATCGCTGCTGACCAAATTTCAATTGCAAACCAAGCCTTTACTGGCGCAATTGCAACAGGCAAAAACCGATATTGTGGTGGCTCAAAAATAAAAAATTATTTATCCATGCCTGAGCTATATATTGGCTTAATGTCCGGAACCAGCGCCGATGGTATTGACGCCGGTTTGATCGATTTCAGTAATAATAAAGTTCGCCTGATAGAATTTTTCTATCAGGCATTTTCTCCTGCATTCAGCACCAAAATTCACACCATCAGCCAGGTTGATCAATTAATTTATCTTAAAGATTTAGGCAATCTGGATGCCGAGTTTGGCTGTATGCTGGCAGAGGCAAGCTTAGCTTTGCTGAGCAAGGCCAATATTTCCGCCTCTGAAATTAAAGCCATAGGCAGTCATGGTCAGACTGTATATCACGCCCCGCTACCGCCTCATGGTTTCTCTTTACAAATAGGCGACCCGAATCGAATTGCGGAAATAACCGGCATCACAACTGTTGCGGATTTTCGGCGGCGCGATATTGCCAACGGCGGACAGGGCGCCCCGCTGGTTCCGGCTTTTCATCAAGCAGTGTTTGCCGATGAGCGCGAAATCCGCACCGTATTAAACATTGGCGGCATTGCCAATATTACGGTACTGAATCATCAGAGTGCGCCGGCTTTTGATACCGGCCCTGGCAATACCTTAATGGATTTCTGGAGTAAAACCCATTTAGACCGGGCTTTCGATGAAAATGGTGACTGGGCTGCTAGCGGTTTGCCCGATCAAGCATTGCTGGCGGAATTTAAAGCCGACGAATATTTTCAATTGCCGCCACCCAAGAGTACCGGCAGAGAATATTTCTCCAGTATCTGGCTGTTTGACAAGCTTAAGGCTTTCCCCAATATTCCCCCGCAAAATGTGCAGGCTACTTTGTGCCAGTTAACTGCTGACAGCATTGCTGAAGCCATCAGCCAGTTTGCCCCCGATTCGGCAAAAATTTTGGTTTGCGGCGGCGGGGCGCATAATCGTCAGCTATTATCAAGCTTACAGGCAAATCTGGACTGCGAACTGGTTTCGACTGCCGAGTTTGGCATTCATCCTGATCATGTTGAAGCTTGCGCATTTGCTTGGCTGGCCAAACAAACCATGCATCAACAGCCGGGAAATCTTTGCAGCAGCACCGGAGCCAAGACGCCCGTCATTTTAGGCGGAATTTACCCAGGTAAATCCATTTAGGCTGAAAACGACGAACCACAGCCACAAGTGGTAGTGGCGTTAGGATTACGTATTACAAACTGGGCGCCGGACAAATCTTCTTTATAATCGATTTCCGCTCCGGTTAGATACTGAATGCTCATGGAGTCTATCAATACGGTCACACCGTTTTTTTCGATTTGCGTATCATCGTCATTGATTTCTTCATCAAAGGTAAAGCCGTATTGAAAACCGGAGCAACCACCACCAGTGATATAGACTCTGAGTTTTAAGCTGTCGTTTCCTTCTTCCTGAATCAAACCCAGAACTTTTTCTGCGGCGGTATCTGTAAAAACAATAGGTTCTGCCATATTAAGATTCGCTAAACATGTAATAATAATTTAATTATGCATATACCAAGTAAAATAGTCAAGATTTATTAAGCCTGTTTTTTTGCCACAATCACCCGCTGGAATTTATTTTACCGGAGCTTTGCTACAACAAAGTTAGCCGGGCGGCCAAGATAATTGGCGGCCCGCTAGAACATGCAGATGCAGATGATAGACGGATTGCCCTCCATCCTTATTCGTATTCAAAACTGTACGATAACCTGTTTCTGCGTAACCGAATTGTTCTGCCAGCTTTGCAGCGCTTTGCAATAGTTTTCCCGCCAAGGTCAAATCGCTGAGATCATTCAAGTTAGTGATATGCGCTCTGGGAATAATCAGAAGATGGAAAGGCGCCTGCGGATGAATATCTCTAAAAGCCATAAGTTCTTCATCAGCGTAAACCACATCCGGCTCGATTTCACCGGACGCCATTTTACAAAATAAACAATCGTTCATAATCCTGCTCCAACTTAAACAATAAAAACAGTACTTTGTTGAATTCCGGCTTGCTTATCGCAAATTGCCCCATAAATCATATTCATCGGCTGCTACAATGTCCACCTCGACAAAATCACCGACTTTTAAATGCGTGGCGCCATCAATAAAAACCTGTCCATCTATTTCCGGAGCATCGCCCTTGCTGCGGGCAACGGCGCCTTCCTCCACGACTTCATCAACCAGCACCGTTTCTACGGAACCAATGCGTTTGCATAAGAGGTCATGGCTGATTTGAGTCTGATGCTCCATGAAACGTTGCAGACGATCTTGCTTGACTTCATCCGGAACTTGATTTGGCAGATCATTTGCCGCAGCACCTTTTACCGGCGAATAGGCAAAACAGCCTACTCTATCCAGTTGCGCCTCAGTTAAAAATTGCAGCAACTCTTGGAACTCCTGTTCGGTTTCCCCGGGGAAACCCACAATAAAGGTACTACGAATGAACATGTCCGGACATACGTTTCGCCAGGCTTTAATGCGTTGCAGATTATTTTCGGCAACGGCAGGTCTTTTCATCAGCTTAAGAATGCCAGGGTTGGCATGCTGAAAGGGTATATCCAGATAGGGCAGAATTTTACCTTCCGCCATTAACGGAATCACAGTATCGACATGGGGATAAGGATAAACGTAATGCAGCCGTATCCAGATATCTAATTCTCCCAAGGCCCAGGCAAGATCGTGAAATTGGGTTTTGATTTGGCGGTTTTGCCAAATTTGGCTTTGATAGTGTAAATCCACCCCATAGGCGCTGGTATCCTGAGAGACAATTAATAACTCCCTCACCCCTGCTTTCGCCAACTGTTCCGCTTCCTGCATCACTTCGTTAATCGGTCGGCTTATCAGATCGCCGCGCATAGACGGAATGATGCAAAAACTGCAACGATGGTTACAGCCTTCTGATATTTTTAAATAAGCGTAGTGACTGGGGGTCAGCTTTATGCCTTGCGGCGGCAATAAATTAGTATATGGATCATGCGGGGCAGGCAGATGCGCATAGACTGCCGACATAATGTCATCAATTGCATTGACCCCGGTAACTTTTAAAACTTGCGGATGGCGAGCCAGAATTTCATCCTGTCTGACACCCAAACAGCCGGTAACCACAACTTTGCCATTTTCCGCTATTGCCTCACCTATGCTATCCAACGACTCCGCCACCGCCTCATCAATAAATCCGCAGGTGTTAACAATTACCAAGTCTGATTCCTGATAACTGGGAGATATTTGATAACCTTCAGAACGCAGACGCGTCAGAATGTGTTCACTATCGACCAACGCCTTGGGACAACCCAGGCTAATAAATCCTATACGCGGATTACTCATTCATTATTTCTCATATTTAATTTATAAACAGGTTGGCGGCTTTGGCAAACCTGCAATTTTACATGCATACTTCAATGGACCTTGCGGAAACAACTGATGCAGATAACGACTATTGCCTATTTCTTCTCCAAACTCCTTACGAATTGCTGCGACAAACATGCGGGAATTGGGTAAATGTTTAAATTTCTGATAATAACTCCGGATGAAATTCAGAATATCCCAGTGGCCGCTGCTCAATTCTATAGCTTCTTTTTTTGCCAGCGCTTCAGCTACCTGATTATTCCATTGCTCAGTATCGATTAAAAAGCCTTCCAGGGTGGTTTCAAGGTTTTGATGGCCTACAATCAGCACCATGTATAATTCACCGGATTTTTGACAGTTAACTCAACCAGTCCGGCATAATTAATAATCCTGACCTCAGGAAATACGAGATGCTTCTCTATACCGTTTACCGTTAGCCACTCCTGTAACACATAAACCTGAGAAGGCCGAGAAAGCAATCGCATTATCTTGGCATTGTCCTGATGCCCGGTCATCGCAGACCAGATGGCGGCTTGCAGCAACATGACATCATCTCCCGCAGCCATTCTGTCCAAGAAATTTTGCGGTAATCCCGCTATTGAGATTAAGTGCAACATTACTCGATATTGCTGAGTTTCAAACCAATAATACCGATTATTATCAGCGCAATGGAGGTCAATCTAATCCAGTCGGTTGATTCCTTGAACAAAAAAATACCGATTATTGCCACACCTACTGCCCCCATACCCGTCCAAACTGCATACGCCGTTCCTAAAGGCAAAGTTTTAATTGCCAGTATTAATAAATAAAAACTAGCGCCACCAAACACGCAAGTCGCCACGCTTGGCCATAATTTGCTGAACCCTTCGTTATATTTCAAACTCAATGCAAACACGATTTCAGAACAACCCGCAGCAAACAACCACCACCATCCCATCAACAACTCCACATATACATACTATTATTTATTTCCATTCTGCGTGGATGGGTAAAACGATAATGAAACACATCCATTAGGCCTGCAAATATGAGTAAACAAATCCAACCACCACAGTTTAGCTATTCTGACGATCTCGTGCTTCCGATGGTTTTTTATCAAATCCCACGCGGGCTTTTACCAAATATAACGGCCTGGCTTTGACTTCCTCATAAATTTTAGCGACATATTCACCAATTATCCCCAAACTAATCATAATAAAACTGCCCAACAGCAACATACTGATGATAGTTGTGGCAAAACCGGAAACCGCTTGTCCTCTAATTAAAGATAATATGGCGTCCCCGGCTACAAAAAAACCTAAAATCAAGGTTGTCACGCCTAAGATGGTGACTATCCGTAGCGGCAGCGTGGTAAAAGATGTTAATGCGGTTATCGACAACTCCAACAGTGACCAGATTGACCATTTACTTTCACCTTCCTGTCTATTATCTACGTCAAAGTAAATGTATTCTTCCGAGAAACCCAGCCAACCGGTTATACCTCTATAAAAGCGTTGCCGTTCAGGCAGCTGAAACACAATAATATCGACTATTTCTCTATCCAATAGTTTAAAATCTGAAGAGTTATTGATATTCACTCCGCTTAAGGTTGATATAATCTTATTAACGATATAAGCTGAACTTCTTTTAGTTTTTGATTCCTTATTGCGGGTTCGTTTAACCGCATGCACAATCTGAATACCATCTTGCCATTTTTTCAACATGTCCGGTATCAATTTAGGAGGATGCTGCAAATCCGCATCAATAGTGATCACGGCATTTCCTTTTGCATGTTCTAAACCGGCAAGAATTGCGCCTTCTTTACCAAAATTGCGGCTAAAAGCCAGCGCCTTAATTCGTGGTTCCTCTGCTGCAAGCTCGGTTATCGTAGCAAAAGTTTGATCGTGACTTCCATCATCAATCACGATAATTTCCCAATCTATCTGACAGCTTTGTAAAATTTCAATGATCTGCTTTAGCGCTAATACAATGCCATTAGCCTCGTTATATGCCGGTATAACAACAGTCAGAAGCTGACCATCTTGATTATTCAAATTCATGAAAATAGTTTATTTTAGTAATTTACCAAGCTGATATTGAATTTTCTATACAATTCTTGCAATTCCAGGCTTTGCAATAATGCCAGCTCTTTTTGCCAGTCATGATAAGCGATTAATTTCTGATCGGTTATTTCATTTGCATTGAAATAACCCGGGTGACACATCAATTCATACGAGTTTCCTGGTTTTAACCGGGAGAAAACCTTCTCAAGATAATCCAGTTCCAAACGCCCGCTGTGACTAAGACCAATTAAAAACGGCGCCGATATTTTACATCCCACCTGATTGAAAGTTTTCAAGATTTGCATCAATCCATTTCTGATTACTGCCGCCAACCCGCAGGGAAACCACCACTCCGGTTGAGTCAGCCTAACATTTGGGATATAAAATTTTTGCGCAAGCTCCAGAGTCAGGCGAAATAGTGCAGGCAACATATGAATATGTTCATGAGAGTTTAAAAACATCAGTTTTCTGCCTCGGCAAGCTTCAATTTGCGCTATCCATTCGCTTCGAATGTCTTTTATGCTGATTCTACCGCTTAAAATTAGCCTAGTCATTTGAAACACCCCCGGAAATTTGCCCTCCCAAGCGGATAATTTTTCCGACATAACCCTGGTCAAGGGATATTGATAACTCAAATTTAAATGCACGCCAATATCCAAGCTGTCAATGGCATCTAGCCACAACAGCTGCTCATTTATGCTCTGAGCGTTGCCCAATACTCCGGTAGCAGAAAGATTACCCGATTTTGCTACAGCCAGAATACCCTGGCTTATGCAGTTAAAGTAGCCATAATCATCGGCGTTGACAATCAGACGTATTGATTTACCATTCACCCTGTGCATTTTTAGGGATAATTGCGAAACAACATATATCTTCCAAAGGCCTGTATCGGTTGTAACTTTGAGCTTATGGCTTCAGGTATATCATCCTCAAATTGGTAGTCAGTTGTAGCGGCAAATTTTACCGGCAACAACTTCTTTAATTTTTCAGCAGCTTGACTTTCTCTTTCCGTTATCAGTAAAGCATCTCTTAGCGCATGCAAATTAAACTCTCGCCCTGCTGAGCCGTCTTTAATTCTGATGACATAATAATATTGTTCAGAATTGTCTAAACTAGCTTTAAGAGCTTCAATTCCAGGCAACTCAATCGATTTTCCTTGCAAATAAAACTGTGCGGAATATGGTCTAGCTTTAAAATACGCCAAGCGTTGTTCCGGCCCAGCCTGTTGCTGATAAACATCCACCAGGTGCTTTTGAGATTTATAAAAATCTATTTCCGAGAACTGATACACCATGACTACAGCCAAAAATACCAATGGTACGGACAAACTTAATATTGAACGTCGCCTGTTGGAATACTCCATCCTATCTGCAACCAGCAACGCAAAACCCGGCAGACCGGGTAACACATAAGTCCAGATCAAATTTGCCGAAAATGTAAAAAACAACAAAGGCGAAAGCATCCAGATAAAGCAAAATATTCGCCAGTCTTCTTGAGAAAGCAAAAAAGTCTTAAGCTTATTTTGCAACAAAGCTTGCGTCAAAGATTTTAAAAAAATCAATGACCACGGAAAACCGCCTGCCAACCAATAAAGCCAAATTATACCACGAGTATGTTCTCGCCCTACTCCGTAAAGATCACCTTTCCAGCCGCTTTCCGTGAAACGTTTCCAATGCTCGCCAATAATAAAATATTCTAAAAACCCTGGCGTTCTTTGTTCGGCAACCAAATACCAAGGCAAGCAGATAGCAAGCATTAACAGGCTACCGCTGATCCAGGGTATAACATTCCATAACTCCTGCCAGCGTTTGGTCAGAATTGTCCAAAGCACAATGTTTAAACCAGTCAAAACCAAGGCTATTGGTCCTTTCGCCATTAAGCCTAAACTTAAGCCAATAAAAAACATGTATCCCCATTGGGGTTTGCGCTCTTTTAGCGCCAGCCAGAATGATGCCATGGCTAAGGTTATGCCGAAGGTCAGACATTGATCCATTGCCACAGAGCCTGACATCACAAAAAACAACACTGAACTGGAAAGCACCAAAACGCTCAAGGCCGCTACCAGTTCTCCACGTTGTTTTTTAGCCAGAAAATACACAATAACAACCATGCCAAAACCAAGCATTAAGGAAGGCAATCTGGCAAAAAATTCGTTAATGCCACCAATGCTTAAACTAACAGCAGTTAGCCAAATGGTTAAAGGCGGCTTCCCCCAAAATGGCACCCCATAATCAATCATCGGAGTAACCCAGTTTTGGGTTTCTATCATTTTACGAGCCATTTCAGCATATCTGGATTCGGAAGGATCATATAGAGGATACAAACCCAAAGTGATCAGCCTAATTAGCCAAACCACTAAAATTAATCCGCTAACTGAGCGAAACACATTGCAGAACGTTGTAAATTTGAATCCAGCGGAACCAGCTTTTTCGTCCATATTAAAAGTCCAAAGGTGGTTAGCTAAAAAATTCCAGTTCAAAACCAGGAGAGTTGTTAAAACCTGAGCATAGAGATAGTAAATGCGCTGACTCAAATCCGCCATCAAAAACTGGTTCATCACCATTCCTACAACTGCAATTACAACAAACCTCGGCAGAGCATACGTGTGCGGACGGGCGGAGTTAAATGTCACTTTAAAATTCAATAGATAATTGAGCAACATTCCTGACAAAGCTCCACAGCCAGTAGCAAATACCGGACTGTAGCCTTGAAATTGAACTAGAAAGTAGAGAACGGAATAATGAACTAAAGTTCCAAATACGCCCACTGTTGCAAAAGACAAAAACTTAACCAGCACTAATTACTCGTTCTTTTAACCTGAAAACTAATTTCTATAAACTGACAGATCTATTTACTCGCATGTGATGCTGAACTATTGATTTAAAGATCCAGCTTTCAAAAAAAAAAATGGAAAACTTTGTCCTGCCGCCAATAGTGAATCAACTTTTTTAAACCATAATGAAAACTGGCTTTTTCCTCTATTATTTTGGAGAAATTAACGGCTAGTTTCGCAGAATTTCACCTTTTACGCTATAAGCAAGCTTATAAATTCCTACCTGTTTGAAGAAAATAAAACTGACTGCGAGTAGAGATTATTTGTTCTTGTGTGAAGATACTACAACTTTTGAAGTTTGGTAGTAAATAGGGAAGATTACGGATTCCTTTTGGGCGAAACATTCCTATAGCTTACGGCGGCCTAAATACAATAAACCTATCAAAGCAGTCACCATAGACCAAGCTGCGGCAGGTAAAGGTACAGGAACCAAGGTAGCCACCGAAATGGACTCTGATGCAGGCGAACTGACATTTACTCCACCCGGATTAAATTGATTGGCAGCATAAGCTTCTAAAAACGTGCCAATTTGACTGTCATTTGACCATTCCAATCCCGAATAAATGCTTAAATCCCGATTATCTATTCCGGCTAAGTAAAGATGGCTGGCATAATGCAGATCAAACTGATCAGTTTTTACGGATGAAAAAACATCCTTGCCGGCAACTTTGAAAAAAACTTCCGACGGTACTGGTTTGTTTAGGTCAGACCGATTAGTTTCAGTTACTACGTTTAATTCAGCAGAATGCGCAAAATTTGAGAAAAGCAGTAAACCGATCAAAATAGACTTGATTGATTTCAGCAAAATAAACTCCTTAATCGAATTGGCTCTAACCCAAGTTGAACTTATGAACAATCAGTAGCAACCACATAAAAAAACCGGCAGGGGATAAATCATTAACACCTGCCGGTATAATATTTAAGCTTTCTAACAAGGTGACTACACCTAGCTTAAAGCAAAACCGGTGCCAATCAAAAACAGCCTATAACTTTCAAATCGTTACAAAAAAATAGAGTCATTTAACACAAAAAAACAGGCAAAAAACAATTAAACGATGTCATAAAACTCAGTTTTAGCATGTCAATTGTGTCATTTGACATGCCATATTTGTCAGCTGCCCGTTAAAAGACACCCTTATATCTTTTACGCAATCAATAAAGTTTTCCCGGATTACGGCGTCACTGCGCTGTTTTGCTCTACAGACTGCCAGCCGCCGCCCAAAGCCTTATATACAGAAGCAAGAGCAGTTGCAGTAGCCGTCTCACTTTGCGCCAGTTCACTTTGATCCTGTAATAAGCGTAACTCCGTGTCCAGCACAGTTAAAAACTCTGCGATACCTGCCTGATAACGCAAATGCGCCAGCTGATTGGCTTTTTCGCTGGCCTGAGCGGCCGTAGCAAGGGAAGCTCGCCGAATCTGTTCCTGGTTGTAGCTTACCAAGGCATTTTCAGTTTCTTCTAGGGCATTTAATACGGTCTGATGATATAGTGCTAAACTGGATTCGGCATTAGCATCTGCGGCCTTAATGCGAGCATAAACTCTGCCCATGTCTAAAAATGCCCAGGTAATCTTAGGCCCGAACGAATAACTGTCTGAACCTGGCGTGGTCATACTCCCTAAAGAAGCTCCTTCAAGTGCAATCGTACCGACAAAAGTAACCTTTGGAAATATATCACCCATGGCCACGCCAATTCTTGCAGTAGCAGCAGCCAAGGCGCGTTCCGCCACTTTGATGTCGGGACGGCGCTGTAATAGTTGTGCAGGATTTCCTATACTTATCACTCCAGGAGCTTTTGGTAAAGCTAAAGTTCTAGACAGCTTTTCGGTTAAAGCATTAGGCATCTGTCCTGTCAGGACACTAAGTCTATGGATATTACGGGCAATCGCGGTTTTTAAATCCGGTATAGTGGCTTTTGTAGTTTCCAATTGAGCTAAAGCCCTGGATGTATCTAGTTCGGTGCCGCGGCCATTATCGAGTTTGGCGCGGGTTAATGACAGAGTTTCCGCTTGGTTTTCTGCGTTCTTTTCGGCAACCTCCAATTGTCGTTGCAATCCACGTAATTCAAAATAATTCCTGGCCGCCTCGGCAGTTAAACTGACTACAATATCGCGAAGACTAGCTTCCTGAGCATTAAAATCATCTTGACTTGCTTCGACATTACGGCGCACACGGCCAAAAAAATCGACTTCCCAGAAGGCATCAAAACCTGAATTTAAAAGATGCAATCCGCGGGGAACAAAAGCTCTGTTATTTAAAGAAGAAGTGCTTCGCAAAGTATCCGTATAGTTGCCATGCGACGTTACCTGCGGCAACAGGTTTAGACGGGCTTCCATATACAAGGCTCTGGCCTCAAGCAGATTAGCTTTGGCTGCCTGAATATCATAATTATTTTGTCTAGTTTGGTCTATCAACTCAACCAGAATTTGATCGTTAAATAATTTCCACCATTCCAATTCTCCGGCTTTATCGGAAAACTCCGCGTGTTGACCATTTTCAAATTGTTCCGGCAGATTTTTAGTTTCAGGCAATTGATAGTCAGGGCCCACCGCACAGGCATTTAATAGCAGACTGCTCAGTAATATCAACCTGCTTAGACTTGCTGGTTTAAGACGATACATAATGCTTTCCATTGTCATCGTTAGATCGTAGCTTAATGGGTTTCATTTGACTTCTGCAATGAATCGGTCTTTTTGCCAAATCGTTGGCTAAAGCCTTGTACTGCCACATAAAATACCGGCGTCAACAACAAACCAAATAGCGTCACACCTATCATGCCGCTGAAAACTGCCGTACCAAGAATTTGTCTGGATTCTGCGCCTGCTCCCTTAGCGACTACTAACGGAAACACCCCCATAATAAAAGCTATGGAAGTCATTAATATTGGCCGCAACCTAATTCCGGCTGCTTCTACTGCTGCCTGAGCTGTACTGATGCCGGACTCATGACGGCGCTTGGCGAACTCAATGATGAGAATGGCGTTTTTGCTAGCCAGACCGACCAAAACAATAAAACCAATCTGGGTAAAAATATTGTTGTCCATACCTCTTAACCATACTCCGGTTAAAGAAGACAGTATGCACATCGGTACAATCAGAATAACTGCAAAAGGTAGCGACCAGCTCTCGTATTGGGCAGCCAAAGCCAAAAATACAAAGATGACGCTCAGCGGAAAAACCAGAAAAGCCACGCTGCCGGCCTGAACCTGTTGCAAACTTAATTCTGTCCATTCAAAATCCAAACCTGGCGGGAGCTCCAACTTTAATAGATTTTCCATAATATTAATGGCCTGACCTGAGCTGACTCCCGGCAAAGTGCTACCATTGATTTCGGCAGTCGGATACATGTTATAGCGGGTAATTTTATCCGGCCCGGTGATTTCCTTGACTTCAGCTATAGCACCTATCGGCACCATGCCGCCGCGGCTATTTTTAGTCTTTAACTCCTCAATATCCGAGGCGCCCATCCGAAAATCGGCTTCCGCCTGCGCGACAACCTGATAGGTTCGACCATAAGCATTAAAGTCGTTAATGTATAAGGATCCCAAATAAATTTGCAAGGTTTCGAAAATATCCTGCAAAGGCACATTCATTGATTTGGCTCTGGTTCTATCCACATCGACAAATAACTGCGGCGCCCCAACCCGAAAAGTTGTGAACAATCCTGCTAACCCAGGCTGCTGATTACCTTTGGCTATCATATCCGACGTGACACGCGCCAATTCATTAATCCCGACATTGCCTCGATCTTGAATTTGTACTTTGAAACCACCAACCGAACTCATGCCCCGAATCGGCGGCGGCGGAATCACTGCGATTCTGGCATCGGGAATAACCGACAAACGTTGGTTAAGGTTTTTAATAATACTGTCGACATACAACTCGTCATGTCCTGAACGTTGATTAAAAGGTTTTAGCCTGGCAAAAATAGTGGCAACGTTAGACTGGCTGGCTCCAGACAACAACGACCAGCCTACATATTCATTGGCATGGCCTACGCCATCGGTATCAAGAATAATGCGATTAACTTGTTTTACAACCTCCGCGGTTCGCGAAAGCGAGGCGGCATCCGGTAACTGAACATACAAAATCAAATAACCTTGATCCTGCTGCGGAATAAAACCGCTGGGCACATTATTAAACGCCAGGAAATTTAAACCATTCAAACCCAGATATATCACTAGCATAATGGTGACCATTCTAATTAAACGGCCTACCAGCCGGGAATAACTCTCGCTGAAGAATTGGAAAAATTGGTTAAAATACCTGAAAAACCAGCCAAACAACTTGTCAAAAACCTTGGTGAAAGCATCTTTGTCGGAATGGGCCCGATCCAGCAACAATGCACACAAGGCAGGGCTAAGTGTCAGTGAATTGAAGGCCGAAATTAGCGTCGAAACAGCTATGGTCAAAGCAAATTGCTTATAAAAAGCCCCGGAAACCCCGGTAATAAATGCAGTAGGTAAAAATACCGCGACTAATACCAGCGCAGTAGCGATAATTGGCCCCACTACCTCGTGCATTGCCAATCGTGTAGCCTCTCTTGCTCCCAGTCCTCCGGCAATATGCCGTTCTACGTTTTCGACAACGACAATGGCGTCATCCACGACAATACCAATAGCCAATACCAGGCCGAATAGCGACAAAGTATTCAACGACAAGCCTATCATGGACATTATTGCAAATGTGCCAATCAGAGATACCGGCACCGCCAACATGGGGATCACAGCCGCACGCCAATTCTGCAAAAAAACAATGACCACAATCACCACCAGCAAGATGGCCTCAAACAGGGTTTTTAACACAGCATCTATAGATTGCTGGATAAACACCACGGTATCATAAACTATCTGATAATCCAGCCCTTCAGGAAAGCGGGTTTTAAGCCTTTCCATGGCGTTAACCACTGCTTTTTTAGTATCCAGAGCATTGGAGCCAGGCAATTGAAAAATAGCCAGTCCGATGGTAGGCTCACCGTCAAGATATAAACCGGAGCTATAGTCTTTTGCCCCCATTTCAATACGCGCTACATCTCTTAATCGGGTAATTTGACCATTATTGCCTTGTTTTATAACAATATCCGCGAACTGCTCCGGCTGATTAAGCCGGCCTAAAGTGCTAACCGTATATTGAAATTCAGTCTTTTCCGGTGAAGGTTCCTGCCCAATTACACCGGCAGCCACTTGTACATTTTGTTCTCGAACAGCAGCAATGACTTCAGGCGCCGTCATATTGCGCGCCGCAATTTTTTCAGGATTCAGCCATAACCGCATACTGTAATCCCGAGCGCCAAACACCAGAATATCACCTACGCCGGGAAGCCTTGCCAAGGTATCCTTAATTTGCAATAAAGCATAGTTGCTCAGATATATACTGTCATAGCGTTTATCCGGAGAGACCAGATTCACCACCACACTCAAATCCGGACTGCGTTTCTTGACGCTAATACCCTGACGCCTAACTTCTTCGGGTAAACGCGGTTCGGCTAACGCCACCCGGTTTTGCACCAGAACTTGAGACTTATCCAGATTAGTTCCGGGTCTAAAAGTAATGGTCAGCGCCATAACGCCGCTATTGGTAGATTGGGAAGACATGTACAACATATCTTCCACACCGTTAATTTCCTGTTCAATGGGCGTAGCAACAGTCTCTGCCACAACCTTGGCATCCGCGCCCGGATAACTGGTTGAAACGACAACAGTAGGAGGGGCAATTTCCGGATATTGCGCAACGGGCAAGGTTAATAACGCTAAACCACCAACCAAAACAATAAATATCGACAATACTGCGGCAAAAATCGGCCTGTCAATAAAGAAATTGGTGAATTTTTCCATAAATTAATTGGCTCCTTGCTGCTCTTTCAAGTTGATTTTTTCAGGATTGACCGTTATTGCGGGTTTCAATTTCTGTAAACCATCAATGACTACCCAATCCTGACTCTGAATGCCTTTAGAAATAATCCGCATTTGTCCCACCAGCTCACCCAGTTCCACCTTACGATATTCAACCTGATTATTTTGATTGACTATCCAGACAAAACGTTGAGACTGATCGGTAGCAATAGCTCTATCAGGTACCAGCAAAGTTTGAAAGGATTCACCGCCTTGCACCCTAACTCTGGCAAAAAGGCCTGGGCTTAATAATTCGTCCGGGTTAGCAAACACACCGCGCAGGCTGATGGTTCCCGTGGCAGCTTCTTCCCGTGGCGATACATAGTCGATATAACCTTTGTGCGGATAATTATTCTCATCGCTGACGGCCAGCTCTACCGGCGTACCTTTTAAATCGGTAGAACCATTATGAATTTTCAAAGCATGACGCCGGTATTTTAAAACCGATTGTTCATCCACATCGACATAAACATAAACCGGGTCAATTGAAACAATACTGGTTAACACTGTTGTATCGCCGCCATTGATCAGATTGCCCACAGTAATCAATTCTCTGCCGATTCTGCCACTGATAGGCGCACGTATTTCACAAAAATCCAGATTGATTTTTGCTGAATAAACATTGGCTTCTGCGGATGCAACAGCAGCGGCAGCTTCTCTAAGCCCTTTGCTGCGCGAGTCAAATTCTTCAGTGGAAATAGCTTTTTCCTTAAATAAACTTTCGGCTCGTTGCAGATCGTTTTTGGCCAATTCAAACCGGCTTCTGGCCCTCTCCAACTCAGCATTGGCGAAGTTAAGTTGGGCTTTATAGGGCTGAGGATCTACCAGAAATAGTAAATCGCCCTTTTTAACCTTCTCCCCGGCTGTAAAGTTAATTTGTTGCAAATGACCACCAACCCTGGCGCGGACATCCACAGTATTGGTTGCCTCTATGCGGCCGGTATATTCATCCCAATCTGTCACAATTTGATTTAAGGGCTGAGCGATTTTAACCAAAGGCTGTTGAGGAGGCGCCGCGGCCTGTGCAGGATCCACTTTGCCATTACAAGCGCTTAACAATAAAACCAAGCTAAAGCCTAATACGCCAATTTTTATTGGATACAAAGTCTTTTGACGATGAACGGCAGACATGCAAATTTTTATTTCCATTAATTTAGTACCTGCGATTTTCCATTACCATAAACGGTAATATACATTACCATTAAGTCTAGGTTATCATCTCCACCTTTGTCAAATCATCTTGCGAGACTATTGCATGATTAAATGTGGACGACCTTCCAAGGGCGAAGAACAATTAAGCCGGGATCGTATTTTAGACGCTTCCAAGCTGCTTTTTCTTGAACACGGATACGGTAATCTAAATATGGAAACCATAGCCAAAGATGCCCATGTGTCTTTGCGAACTATCTATAATTTGTTTGACGGTAAACCGGGTTTATTCGGGGCCTTGATTAGACGCTGTAGTGATCAATGGTTACTGAGCCTGTCGCTTGAAGATGCATTGGAAAATTCGCTAATTTGTTTCGGTAACAAGTTTTTATTCCAGACCACCCGTGCTGATGCTATTCGCCTACGGGCAATACTGATTGGCGAATCTCCAAGATTTCCTGATCTGGCTTTACAATTTTACGAGCAAGGTCCAAAACGCACGCAGGACTTTCTGGCGGACTTTTTTAAGCATCATCAACAGGAAAACAGAATAATCAAAACTGATCCGCATTTTCTTGCAGATCAGTTTTTAAGTTCACTAAGAGGAGAACGCTTTCAAAGATTACAACTAAGCCTGGAAGCGCCGCCTGACCAGGATGAAATCGAAAAATGGGTTCAACAAGTCATTAAACAATTTTTATATGGCTGCTTCCTGGAAGAACAACGCTAAAACTCTTTGAGAATTTGTGATCACAAAGAAATCGTTAGCTAAGAAAACATTCACTTTAACTTAATTGATAAGCCCGCAATAACTTTAAAAGCTTGACTTGTTTGATTTTTATCGGATTATTTTTGCTATGCCAAAACAATACACACGATTTAACGATATTTCCGTCAGTGAAAAAATACTGAACACTGTGTTTCTAATGACAATAGGCATAGGCTATATCGTAGCCTTAATCAATATGTATTACACTCACCAAGGGCGGGATGGCAAACCCGGCATTTCTATTGAAGATATAGTCATCTCTTACCATGGTTCACACGACCAAACCAGATTAGGCACAGCCATTAACGGCATTATGGAACCAAATCTCCGCTATAAAAGTGACAAGGAAGTCATTCTAAAATGGATCAGTTCAGGTGCCGAAGAACCTGAATATCAACAAAATATTGCGCCTATTCTAAATCGGGATTGCGTACATTGTCATAATCCGGCCATCAATCCTTCACTACCGAATTTAACCAATTTTAATGGTGTTTCAGAAGTAACCAGAAGTGGCGGCGCGACTTTACCGGCATTAATCAGGGTTTCTCACATACATTTATTTGGCATTGCTTTCATTTTATATTTCATAGGCAGAATTTTTATACTTTGCGAAATGAATATATACATTAAAAGAGTGGCCGTGGTGATTCCTTTCGTAGCCATGTTACTGGACGTATTGTCTTGGTTTATTACTAAGAGATTTAGCGGATTTGCCTATGTAGTAGTGCTTAGCGGCGCATTGATGGGTATTTCCATGGGATTACAAATATTAATGAGCATTTATCAAATGTGGTTCTATCGGAAACTTTGAAGTTTCTCAAGACAACATTGAAAATTTCTCAAGCGATCTTGATGGTGACGCGCCAAAATAAACACCAAAACCAAACGTAAAAGTACCGGCTCATCTGCCGGACTCATTCTTTGCAGTCATCCAACCTTTTGTCTCATCGTTGTCACAAACCTTCCGATCAAATCAAAATTGTCGGAATACTCGCATTAATTCACCCAACTCTGATTACTCATAAAACCTACTTGCTTGAATTAAAACGGATTTCTGCAAACATAATTCTGGACTGGAATTTGCTTGTGCTTAGATAAGCGCCTTTAAACTAGAAACCACAATTAGACGCGCCGGAGAGCGCCGTTTACAGGTTGCCTAGCAAGTTAAGGCGACGAAGAGCATGGTTCCCTTACGCTTTCTAGATTTATGGGTTTTGTCCGGCAACATTAATCACAGGTGATTTATGAGTAAGATTGGCATTTTTTTCGGAACCGATACCGGCACAACCAGACTGGTCGCCAAAAAAATCTTTAACCAATTAGGTGAGGAATTGGCGGACAAACCTAAAAATATCAACCGGACCAGCCCCGCTGAATTACTGCAATACGACGCTCTCATTTTGGGTACGCCAAGCTATGGCATTGGAGATCTCCCCGGTTTAGCGACCGGATGTCAGGAACCAAATTGGCAAGAGTTTGCGCCATATTTGGACGGTATTGATTTAACCGGTAAGCGTGTGGCGCTATTTGGTTTGGGACATCAGGAACGTTACGCTGATCGTTTTGCCAGTTCCTTGATTCATCTGTATCGGCTATTTTATGGAAATGGCGCAAATATTTATGGACAATGGAGTATTGAAGGTTATGAATTCAAATCTTCTGCAGCTGTGATTGAAAATCGATTTGTCGGATTAGTCATTGATCAACGCAGCCAGCCATTTTTGACTGATGAGCGGATTAAAACCTGGCTGGAACAAGTCATTCCTCAATTGCTGCCTGCTACAGCCATGGCAGCATAATCATGGCGACTAGTCATTCAGTTGAGGAAAATCTAACACCTCTTGCCAACTGTAACTTATGCAAATTTCACGGCACATTACTGGCAACAAACCAATGTAAACCTGGCGACTGCTGTGTTGCGGCGCATAGCGGACGTCAGATTGACCGGTTTTTTCGAGCGCATCCCGAGTATGCAGGCGATTTTATCCAGGATGATTTTTGGGAAAGACGGGCTATCGCCGCCCGTTATTTACCTACCAATCGATTACTGCCCATGCTAAGCGATCCTGATGAGGCAGTCAGACGGGTTGTGGCCTACCGGGCGCCTCTTGAATGGCTGGCGAAGTTAATCAATGACAGCGATAGAGAAGTTAGAATAACAGTGGCGGACCGGCTGCCGGAACACGAGCTGGAAATGATGGCTGGTGATCAGGATTATCTCGTTCGCGTCTATGTTGCCAAACGTTTACCCAAAGGCCGGTTGTTTCGATTTGTCGCCGATCCTGATGCGCAGGTAAGACGAACCGTCGCCGAACGCATCCCGCCCGTTAGCCTTGGCTTAATGTCGGAAGACAACGATATCTCAATCAGAAAAGTGGTTGCCCAGCGAATGGAACCGGAGGATCTGCACTTAATCAGTAAAGATGCTGACTGGACTGTCCGCTATGAAGTTGGTTTAAGGGCTCCGGCTAATTTATTGCAAGCCATGCTGGAAGATCCGGAAGAAGAAGTTAGAAACCTCGTTCAACAACGTTTGCAAACACAGCTAACCGAACCAAGCTGCCATGAACAATGATTTTGTGATAGGCCTGACCTATGCAGACAGATTACGTCTCGCTACAGAAAACCGCCATCAGGCTATTCGAAGCATATTCGAAACGGAAGTATTGCCGTTAACCTCTCTAATGGGACCTATGAGCGATGGCCCCGAATGGCCTGCCAGTCCGGCTTGGCTGGCCGCCTGGCACGGAAACAACGCTTGTGTATTTTCTGATGGCTTATCTGATCCTTGGGTTGAACGTAACAAGCCGGAATCCGGCTTGGGGCTAGAGGTATTTATTGAATCACCGGATGTGGTTTTATCAGACAAGCAACCACTTCCATCCATCATTGACACATGGTTATTCCCTATGGTTGCCGAGATCAGTCATACCCTGGCAGGACATCCTAAGCTGTGTGAAAAACTATGCAATGGCCAAATCACTTCCCTTGAATTCAATATTGAACACATCAAGGATGGCCGCGGAAGAGTCGGGGTATTACTGAACATTCCCTACAACTTCTCTCAAAATATTAGTTTACCTGGTGGAGAAGTACGTTTGGTTGCCGCAACTTTGCTGACAGTTGCAGAATTGAAGTTTTTGCGCGGCAAGGGTGATGCCGGCCGCCATGAACTTGCTAAAAAACTATCTTCCGCCAATATAGGTCATCTCTCCTTGCTACATAGGCCTTCGCTATATTAAATTTAGTCCTGCCAAGCAATCATCTTTGCAAATGCGCCGGACAAAATTAAGTTTTAGCCGGTTCAACCACAATTTTCAGGATGATCGGATAAACCGGTAATAAACAACTTCGAATAGACGCAACAATATGCTATGTTGATTCCAATATTTTCTTCTTTATAAAATCAGCTAGCAACATGAGCATAAAATCAGATAAATGGATACGCAGGATGGCGGAGCAATACGCCATGATTGAACCTTTTCAAGCCGGGCAAATCCGGGAATCAGGCCAAAATCGCATCATTTCATATGGCACTTCAAGCTATGGTTATGACGTACGCTGTTCCAATGAATTTAAAATATTTACCAACATCAACTCTACCATCGTTGACCCAAAAGATTTCGACAAAGCCAGTTTTGTTGATGTCCAATCTGATGTTTGCATCATTCCTCCTAATTCTTTTGCCTTAGCCAGCACCGTTGAGTTTTTCCGCATCCCAAGAGATGTTTTGGTCGTTTGCCTGGGCAAATCAACTTATGCACGTTGTGGTATCATCGTTAACGTTACCCCCTTGGAACCTGAATGGGAAGGGCATGTAACGCTGGAGTTTTCAAACACCACACCTCTGCCGGCTAAAATTTATGCTAATGAAGGTATCGCGCAAATGTTGTTTTTTGGTAGTGATGAAATATGTGAAACCTCTTATAAGGATAGGGGCGGAAAATATCAAGGACAAACAGGTGTGACATTACCAAAGGCCTGAGTTCTACTTGGTTTGAGATAACCACTTAATATGAACTCCCTCCTGAAGTTTTGGATTTTGTATTTGAATTGTTTAATGGCTCTAGATGACAACGACTAACCCAACCCTCGCACTGGACAATTACTATCGTGACGTCCAAAACATTATTCTTAATCGTCAAGACTGGATAAGCGGCCTTCTCCCAGCCAGTACAGCAGTCACTAGCCACGGTAACTACACCGATGCCTGGGTGAGAGATAATGTCTACAGTATCCTTGCCGCCTGGGGACTAGCCCTGGCTTATCGAAAACACTCCGCAAATATCGACAAAACTTACATTTTAGAACAAAGTGTGGTCAAGTTGATGCGCGGTTTATTAATCGCCATGATGCGTCAGGCTGCAAAGGTAGAGAATTTTAAACATACCCAGGATCCTTTGGATGCCCTACACGCCAAATACAACACCCAGACAGGATCGGTAGTGGTGGGCGATAAGGAATGGGGCCATTTACAACTGGATGCGACTTCATTGTTTTTACTAATGTTGGCGCAAATGACGGCTTCCGGCCTCAGAATCGTATTTTGCACTGATGAAGTAAATTTTGTGCAAAATCTGGTGCATTATATCAGCCGTGCTTACCGCACCCCTGATTATGGAATCTGGGAACGCGGCAACAAAATGAATCATGGCATTGCAGAATTAAACGCCAGTTCTATCGGTATGGCAAAAGCAGCCTTGGAAGCCATGTCAGGCTGCAAACTGTTCGGTCAGCAAGGCAGCCAGACTTCTCTCATTCATGTGATAGATGATGATATTGGCCGCACCCGCATCACGCTAGAATCATTACTACCCAGAGAATCCATTTCCAAAGAAGTGGATTCCGCCGTCTTAAGCGTAACCGGTTTTCCGGCATTTGCCGTCGATAATCAGCAATTAAGAGCTAAAACCGAATCATTGATTATCGAAAAACTACAAGGCAAATATGGTTGTAAACGGTTTTTATTAGATGGTCATCAGACCATCATTGAAGATCAACAACGCCTGCATTACGAACCCCATGAATTAAAACAATTCATGAACATTGAATGCGAATGGCCCCTGTTTTTCTGCTATCTTTTACTAAATAATCTATTTGCAGGAAAACTGGATGAAGCTTCTCAATACCGCAGTCTTCTGGAAGACTTGCTGGTTAAACAAAACGGGCAATCGCTGATTCCGGAGCTTTATATTGTCCCGGAGCAGGCCATTTCAGCTGAAAGACAAAATCCGCACAGTCAACGCCGCGTTCCAAACGAGAATATTCCGCTAGTTTGGGCGCAAAGTCTGTTCATATTAGCCGGCCTTTTGCAGGATGGCTTAATTACAGCGGATGATATTGATCCCTTAGGCCGATATAAAACCGTTAAAACCCCGGACAATTGTACCGTACAAATCGCGCTGCTGGCAGCAGACGATTCTGTAAAAGCCCTATTGCAGGAATTTGGCATACCTAGTCAAACGCCGGGAGAAATTGCGCCTATTCAGGTAAGAGATGCCGGAGAGCTGGCGGCAGCGTATACTCAAATTGGCAGAAATGACCGTATCGGCTTGAGCGGACGGCCTCTAAGACAGTTAAGAACTTTGGCGACGTCCAGACTATATCTTTTGGCGGGCGAACCTTTAGTTTTTCTACCGCAATTTATGAATCAAAAAGGATTTTATATCGCTATGGACAACCACCTGCTAATGCAGCGGTTGTTAACCGAATTAACTTACATTAGCAGGCATTGGGATGCCCCGGCTCAACCTTTACTGGTCATCAATGTCAAACAAAACATGCTTGAAAGTGATGACAGACAAATATTATTGAACTTTCTGAAACAATTACCACAAGGTTCGGTACAGGGCGTCAAGATAAATCTAGGTTTACTAACGGATTTAGTCACCCACGCCTGCCGCGAAAAAATAGATTATCTGCATGATTTCAAATTCTCTGAAACCGGTTGGGAAGACACTGAACGTCCATGTATTCATGCCCTGCCCAGCAGTGACCAGCCCCCACAACCACTAAACGCCTTATTATCCACGCAATGGGAAATTGGCGATGACTCCAAACTAATCGAGGAATTGCGGACAAACTCCAATCTATATGCTCAATTGGAGATTCTGACTTTACTAAGCCAGCGCTATAGTCTGGATGAAATAATCCGCTTGCCAGGCTTGGATCAGCAAAGTTGGCGAATCAGAGACTTGCTTGAAGAGGTTTACGCAAGAGCAGGCGATATTCACGCTTGGCTGATAGTTCGCCGTTGCGCCGGTCTGTTAGGCAAATATGACATTAATTTGGAACAAGCGGCCACTGATATATTGGTTCGCCAGCACGCCTTGACACTAGGCCACTCCTATAGCGGCAAGGCTACTTTACACCGGCCCGCGGACTCTTCGGAAATTCTACAAATCATTCGCTCCTTTAATAGTAATGACGCCAGCCAGCATATTATCATCCAGGAATTGGTTATTTATCTTGGTATGCTAATTAAACTAAAACCGCAGCTGTTTGCCGATCTGCACACTATTAGAGTCGGTCATATCTTGCAAATGATCATTGCCAGACAAAAACGCATTACCGGCAGCGCTTTGGATAAAGCGTTTAATGAAATTTCAGCTTTGTCGCCATATCAACTTTCCAGTCTTTTAGAAAAAACTATAGAAGACTATAGCAGCAGCAAATCCCAATTGGGTGAAGTCGAAAGCTTGCATTACGATGGTTCCCACAAACAATTAAGCGGCGCCCGTTTTCCTACCGGTATGAATCCCAAAAACAGAGGTGGAGCGGAAGACTGGTACGAATGGCGTGAACAGCAAGGCAGTATGGGCCGGGAAAATGAAGCTTTTTTCATTGGCGTTTGGCAATTGTTAAAACATTGCCAGGGTTTAATTATTGGCGAAAAAATTAATAGTAACCGGCGTCTGGACAGCGAAATCATTTTATCGCAAATGACCCAGGGCGAGAAAAGCTTCACGCTGCATGTCAATCACCTTCTAAACAAAATTCAATCGCCGGTTTATCGCCAGCTTACGGTAGAAGCTTTAAGAGCATTAGCTGTGATTCTGCAGGACAACCCGGAATTACGCATTGAAGACACGCTTTTCACAGACATTTTAATCGGTCATGCTGTGAGATTGTGCTGGCTGCAATGGTATCCTGAACATAAAAATAACTATGAAGAATACGTATCAATGGCCTGGCAGGCTTTTTACCAGCTTCCCCCGCATGCCGTAGCAAACGGTATCCTTGATGCATTAATTTATCTTCTCAACACCAACCAAAACCCATCACAG
>CAVUMJ010000028.1:0-15210 GCA_963741375.1 uncultured Pseudomonadota bacterium | reverse complement strand
GCGGTGGGCGGCAGAGTGCATTTGATGAGTTTGAAAGGGACGTTGAAAGCGGCGAAGAAGGATTCTTGATTCTGCTAGTCGATTCCGAGGTCCTGTTGCTCCGGGCGTGACTCTGGGCGCACCTCAGGACGAACGATCGCTGGGAGAAACCTAACGCCGCGAGCAATGACCAAGCCCACTTGATGGTCCAGTGCATGGAATCCTGGTTTCTCGCAGACCCTCAGTCGCTAAAGACATACTACAAACAAGGTTTTCTCATCAGATCGTTACCTCGACGCCGAAACGTTTCGGACTCATTGACCCCACGAGGCTTTGCCATGCTTCCGGACGCGCCCAACGGCCATTCGCAGTGCTGGAACAACGGGCCCGCATGTGACGTTGTGACCGGGGCATCCGGGATACAAATTCCAGGTTCGCGTTTTGCGGGTTCCCGGGCGGTTCTTCCTCGCGCGCTCACGCCGCCCAGTAGCCGAAAGCACCTTAACTTGAGAACGACCGCGGAGGAATTCGCCGGCTGACATCTGCCCCCGCGTCACTGCGGCCTCCGGCCCGGGTCATCAGCAATCCAAGTTAGCGGTAAACGGTATAAGACGAGAAGTTCCAGCCGGGCGGCCACCGGCGACGAAGGGCAGACTAAGACCTAATACCTGCGCCGTTCGCGCGAGGTGCCTACTATTTGTCCCCTGCTGGTTAGTGGCGCTTGTGATCGAGATCGATTGCGCCATACAGTTCTATTTCGAAGTGCCCGCTCGGAAGGAAATCTGTCTTAGCTTAGCGCTGACGGGCGTCCCGCCCGTGCTCGGTCCACGGCCAAGATGGCCGTGGCACGTCGGGCGCAACAATGGTCACTCAGAGGGGGAATCCGAGTCTTGCTTCGCGCGGGCACGACTATTTGGTTTCGATTTCGATCGCGGCGATGGCGGATTCTGCGAATGGTTCTGGTTGAGCTTGACGTGCTCGAAATAATAGAGCGTGGCGGCCAGCCGGCAATCCACGTTGATCTTCCGGTAGATGGTGTAGAGGTGAGTCTCTACCGTGTTCTCGGAAACGGAGAGGCGGTTGGCGATTTCCTTGTTGCGCGAACCGCTGGCAAGGAGGGCGAGGACCTCTCCATTCCCGGGGAGTGAGCCCGCTCGAAGCGGAGCCATCCGGCGCTTCCGACTCGAGGAGCTTGGTGATGAGTTGCGACGCCACGCGACGGCTTACCCAAATTTCACCCTGGGCGACTGCGCCCAGCGCCTTGACGAGCGTCTCCAGGTCGGAGGCATTGGCGCCGCATCCGCGGCCGCCCGCCCGAATGGCTTGAATTTCGATCTCATCATCGGCCAGGTTTCAGAAAAAAGAGCACCTTGATTTCGGGCAGCGAGGTTTCGCAGGCGGGAGACATTCTCAAATTCCGCAGGTTCGCCGCTCGCGTGCAGGAGCAGTACTTCCGGCTGCGCCTTGCGGAGAATATCCACGTCTTCAGGAATGCCAGCAGTCTCAAAGACCATCGAGCAACTCTTGCTTGAGGCCAGCAAGGCGCACAATCCCTTCCTGGACAACGAAAGGCGGCTAACGACTCCCAACCTCATGTGGCCTGAACCTCAAGGAGCATCTATCCCTCCGGCAAGACCGGCGGTTTACAGTTGCTGGCATCTCAAAGGGTTGATCGCGACTAATAGAGGGGAAGATGGCTCAGGGCGTCATGAGCCCAACTGGACCTCGCGAACGCAAAAAAACCGAGGCACTTCGCAGGACTTCTTACGTCACTTCAGCGGCGCCGGCGGAAAACCGGAGTTCCCCTGTGAATTAGCACAACGATAGGGGGTTATTCTGCCACTAGCCGAGTTGATTGTCGATACAAAACCAATAGCGAGGGTTATTCCTGGCCGGCGTGCGGTTGCAATAATTCCGCCAAGTCTTTGTGGCCGTAGGCGGCCGCCGTGTGGGAGGGCGTCCAGCCATTGTTATCTTTGGCGTTAACGTCGGCCTTGTTCGCGAGCAGCAACTCCACTACATTCTCCGGGTGGCCATAAGCCGCGGCAAAATGCAACGGCGTCATGCCGTCTTGACTGTCCTTACTGGAAACCAGGACTTGGCGGAATTACTGCGTCAGCATGGCGGCCAGGACCAATCGACGGCATTCAAGACGCCGTGCGGGAAGGCGACGTGGCGAAAGTCCAGGCGTTGCTCCAGGACAACCCGGCCCTGGTTTCCAGTAAGGACAGTCACGGCATGACGCCGTTGCATTTTGCCGCGGCTTATGGCCACCAGGATGTAGTGGAGTTGCTGCTCGCGAACAAGGCCGACGTTAACGCCAAAGATAACAATGGCTGGACGCCCTCCCACACGGCGGCCGCCTACGGCCACAAAGACTTGGCGGAATTATTGCAACCGCACGCCGGCCAGGAATAACCCTCGCTATTGGTTTTGTATCGACAATCAACTCGGCTAGTGGCAGAATAACCCCCTATCGTTGTGCTAATTCACAGGGGAACTCCGGTTTTCCGCCGGCGCCGCTGAAGTGACGTAAGAAGTCCTGCGAAGTGCTTCAGTTTTTTTGCGTTCGCGAGGTCCAGTTGGGCTCATGACGCCCTGAGCCATCTTCCCCTCTATTAGTCGCGATCAACCCTTTGAGATGCCAGCAACTGTAAACCGCCGGTCTTGCCGGAGGGATAGATGCTCCTTGAGGTTCAGGCCACATGAGGTTGGGAGTCGTTAGCCGCCTTTCGTTGTCCAGGAAGGGATTGTGCGCCTTGCTGGCCTCGAGCAAGAGTTGCTCGATCGTATTGGAGCTTGCTGGCATTCCTGAAGACGTGGATATTCTCCGCAAGGCGCAGCCGGAAGTACTGCTCCTGCACGCGAGCGGCGAACCTGCGGAATTTGAGAATGTCTCCCGCCTGCGAAACCTGCTGCCCGAAATCAAGGTGCTCTTTTTTCTGGACGCGGCCGATGATGAGATCGAAATTCAAGCCATTCGGGCGGGCGGCCGCGGATGCGTCACCAATGCCTCCGACCTGGAGACGCTCGTCAAGGCGCTGGGCGCAGTCGCCCAGGGTGAAATTTGGGTAAGCCGTCGCGTGGCGTCGCAACTCATCACCAAGCTCCTCGAGTCGGAAGCGCCGGATGGCTCCGCTTCGAGCGGGCTCACTCCCCAGGAATGGAGAGTCCTCGCCCTCCTTGCCAGCGGTTCGCGCAACAAGGAAATCGCCAAATTCCCGCCTCTCCGTTTCCGAGAACACGGTCAAGACTCACCTCTACACCATCTACCGGAAGATCAACGTGGATTGCCGGCTGGCCGCCACGCTCTATTATTTCGAGCACGTCAAGCTCAACCAGAACCATTCGCAGAATCCGCCATCGCCGCGATCGAAATCGAAACCAAATAGTCGTGCCCGCGCGAAGCAAGACTCGGATTCCCCCTCTGAGTGACCATTGTTGCGCCCGACGTGCCACGGCCATCTTGGCCGTGGACCGAGCACGGGCGGGACGCCCGTCAGCGCTAAGCTAAGACAGATTTCCTTCCGAGCGGGCACTTCGAAATAGAACTGTATGGCGCAATCGATCTCGATCACAAGCGCCACTAACCGCAGGGGACGAAATAGTAGGCACCTCGCGCGAACGGCGCAGGTATTAGGTCTTAGTCTGCCCTTCGTCGCCGGTGGCCGCCCGCTTGGGACTTCTCGTCCAATACCGTTTACCGCTAACTTGGATTGCTGATGACCCGGGCCGGAGGCCGCAGTGACGCGGGGGCAGATGTCAGCCGGCGAATTCCTCCGCGGTCGTTCTCGCAGTTAAGGTGCTTTCGGCTACTGGGCGGCGTGAGCGCGCGAGGAAGAACCGCCCGGGAACCCGCAAAACGCGAACCTGGAATTTGTATCCCGGATGCCCCGGTCACAACGTCACATGCGGGCCCGTTGTTCCAGCACTGCGAATGGCCGTTGGGCGCGTCCGGAAGCATGGCAAAGCCTCGTGGGGTCAATGAGTCCGAAACGTTTCGGCGTCGAGGTAACGATCTGATGAGAAAACCTTGTTTGTAGTATGTCTTTAGCGACTGAGGGTCTGCGAGAAACCAGGATTCCATGCACTGGACCATCAAGTGGGCTTGGTCATTGCTCGCGGCGTTAGGTTTCTCCCAGCGATCGTTCGTCCTGAGGTGCGCCCAGGAGTTCACGCCCGGAGCAACAGGACCTTCGGAATCGACTAGCAGAATCAAGAATCCTTCTTCGCCGCTTTCAACGTCCCTTTCAAACTCATCAAATGCACTCTGCCGCCCACCGCAGAGCAATAGGATGTCTGAAGAACAGGACATAGAAAGTTACGTATTGCTACAGCGTATGCGCGAATTTGCCCACCAAAACCGGATCAGTATTTGTTTGCAACCGAAGGGTCCGGACAGTATTGTGCCGCTGGATGGTGAAGAAACCGTCATGCCCAGTTATGCATTACCGGAACAAAATCTGCAGTTTAATTTTAAACCTGCCATGTTTACCCAAGTCAATTATGCAATCAACCGTAAGATGGTGACCAGAGCATTAGAGGCTTTGGAGCTTACTAAAGACGACAGAGTGCTTGATCTGTTTTGCGGGTTAGGAAATTTTACGCTGCCTTTGGCAACCTTGGCAGGACAGGTGGTCGGTATTGAAGGGGATTTGCCTTTAGTGAATTTTGCCAGGGAAAACGCCCGTTTGAATCAGTTGGAAAATGTGGAGTTTCACGTGGCGGATTTAAGCAAGGATGTCAGTGAAATGCCTTGGAGCCGGCAAAAATTTAACAAGATCCTGCTTGATCCTTCCAGAGCCGGCGCTTCGGAAGTGTTGCATAATTTCAAGCATTGGCAAGCTGAGCGGATAGTTTATGTTTCCTGTAATCCGTCAACTTTGGCCCGCGACGCAGGCATATTAGTTAAAGAGTTGGGTTATAAATTGGTTAAAGCCGGAGTGATGGATATGTTTCCGCAAACTGCCCATGTCGAATCTATAGCTTTGTTTGTTAAAAAATGATAGCCGCTGGCTTGTATTTGGACATCAATCTTGCTCAGCAACAATTGTCTGTGATAGACGATGAGCAGGTCAGACAGGTATTTCCGGTTTCGACAGCCAAAAACGGCGCCGGACAACTCAAAGGCAGTGAATGTACGCCATTGGGATGGCATTGCGTTCGCGCCAAAATCGGCGGAAGTATGCCGGTTAATAGCGTGTTTGTGGGCCGCCGCGCCACCGGTGAAATTTATACGCAGCAATTGGCTGCCCAACATCCTAACCGCGATTGGATACTCAGCCGCATACTTTGGCTGGGCGGATTGGAGCCGGGCAAAAACCGTTATGGTCTAGTCGATAGCGCCTGGCGTTATATTTATATTCATGGCGGTCCGGATGAATTAATGACCGGCATGCCTTGTTCTCATGGCTGTATCAGGATGCTCAATGCCGATGTTGTCAACTTGTTTGATATGGTTGATGCCGGCTGCCGGGTGTTTATCCATGAATAAGGCTTTCCTTTCCATCATGCATAACAGTTTGACTGTTTGAACTTATGCCGCGCATAGTGTTAGGCATAGAATACGATGGCGGCGCCTACGCCGGCTGGCAATGGCAAACCGGCAAACGTACAGTGCAGGATGCGCTGCAAAAAGCCTTGAGTATTATTGCCAATCACAAAGTCAGCTTGATTTGCGCCGGCCGCACCGACGCCGGTGTTCATGCCCTGGAACAAGTTGCGCATTTCGATTGTGACGCACAGCGTGATTTGCAGGCCTGGGTGATGGGCGGCAATAGCCATTTACCGGCAGATATTCGTATTATCTGGGCTAAATTTGCAGCGGATGATTTTCACGCCCGTTATAGTGCGATTGCCCGTTTTTACCGCTATCAAATTCTGAATCGAACCACGCATTCCGCCTTGTTAAGAACGCAGGCCACTTGGTGTCATTACCGTCTGGATGAAGAGAAAATGCATCAGGCCGGACAATTTTTATTGGGTGAGCATGATTTCAGTTCGTTTCGGGCGCAAAGCTGTCAAAGCTTAAGCCCGAATCGGTTAATGCATTTTATTGAAGTATCTCGGCAGGATGACAAAATTTTCATCGATATTTGTGCTAATGCGTTTTTGCATCATATGGTCAGAAATATAGTCGGCGTCTTAATGGAAATAGGCATGGGCAGGCAGCAGATATCCTGGACGCAGGAATTGTTGGCAGTTAAAAACCGCAGTCTGGCAGCCATGACCGCGCCGCCTCATGGCCTTTATCTGGGGGCAATATATTATCCGCAACAATACGGCTTGGCTAAACATGCGGTTTTTAATAAATTGCCTGCGGATGCACAAAGATTTGAAGATAAAAAGGAGGGGAATACCTTATAGATTAAGTGGATAGCGGTTTCTAGGATAATACAAAATCATTCCGCAGCCATGAAATAATCCAGTTGAATTTTCTCCAACGGCAGCTTTGCGGTATCGGGAGAAAATTTGCCTAATTCCTTCAAGCGTACCGGGCTAATCGGACCAAGAATTTTGGCTAAATCCGATAATTTGATGCCTTGGCGGACCAAAAATAAGCAATATGTAAAACTGATCGCTGCGGCATTAATTGCTTCGGGTAAACTTAGACCGGCATCAATTGCGGCACAGCATAGTAAAGCGTCCATTTCTTCAAGGTTGATCGTTATTGGTTCCCATATTTGTTCTGACAGTGTGGCAATGGTCATCTCAGTCATTGCCAAACTGCGTGAAAAGGCCGGGATATTGATGTTTTTATGTTCAAAATCTAAGTTATCTTGGGTTAGGGACATTATTTCCGTAGCGGATAGTCCGTTCAGTAATAATACTAAGCAGGCTTTGGTGTTAGGTTCGGCAACATTATACATGCGTAGTATTTCGTCATGGCTAACTTCATTGGGTATCGTATCGGCAGATAAAAGTGATAATGGATCGCTGTTAAGCTGCTGTTGAAAAGTATTTAAATTTGCCAGGGCCGATCTTGGTTCGACATTTAAATATTCCTTATAAATGATATTTGGCGTAACTGGATGTTTTTCACGAGTCAGAAAATCCAATATCATCACAAACAACAGGCCTAGAGCCACACTGGCGGCAAAGCCTAATCCGGCTTGAAGTTTATAGTCCGGCTTAAAAGGCGTGCCGGGCAAGGAGGCCGTATCGATCACTTCAACTTGAGGGTACTGTTGGCGCTGCTTGACTTCAATATCCGACAAACGTTGTTTGGTGTCATGGCGAACGGTTTCCAAATTGCTTAATTCATTTTGCAATGATTGGTATTGGCTGAATTGACTGGTGTATTCGCTAGCGGTTTTTTTATGTTCCGCCAGTTCTCTTTGTAAATCAATGACTGCTTGATGAGCTGCGGCATAGCTGTTTTCCGCTTCGTGTATGATTATCTCTTTGCCTTGTTGCTTTTTTTCTGCAATTTCTGCATCCAGTCTGGTAAGTTGAAGGGAAATTTGATGGAGCTGTGGATTAAAATTTATATACTCTTCGGTATATTGGCCGCGTAAATCCGAAAGCTTTTGCCTTAATTTGCCGGCCTGATCGATTAAAACCGACAAAGCCAGGGAATCCGTTTCCGGCACCACATTTTTGCCTTGAGCAAGATCATGGTGAATGGCGTCGATGTTGGCCTTTGCCGTTACTTCATCATCCAATGCTTTATTGAGTGATTCATTTAAACCTAATAATCTGGAATGCGCTTGATTTTCAGCGCTCGCATCAGAGACGATGTCATGGGCTATTTTAAATTTATCTATCTCCTGGCGCTTGTCATTGACTTGTTTTTCAATGCGCGTCAGTTCATCGCTTAATTCTTCAAGTGATTTTTCAGAAAGAATCTTAATGTATTCAGCTCTGACTGTTCGATAAGCATCAATCCAGGTATTGACGGTTAGTTGCAGAAAATGCGGATCGCGGCCTTCCGCAGTAAGCTGTAACAGATTAGTACCGGTAACCGGAGTAGCGGCCAGCATAGAACGCAGATCATCCGCAGATACCAAATTTGCTGTTTGTTGTTTCTGTAATTCTTTAGCGGTCATTTCCAATATGGTTTGGCCCAATAACCAATCTTTCTGAATGGCGACATGTTGTAGATCGGCTTGTTGGCTGGTTTGATCCAATTGGGTGGCGGCAGTGGTTAAAACGGTTGCTTCGCTACGATACAAAGCGGGTTGAGAAAAAATGTAAATCTGACTAGCCAGTAATGCTGGCAGGAAGATCATCAAGAAATATAGTGGACGTTTGGATTTACGCGGCGGAATCCCTGTTGCTGTCGAATATAAATCATGAGGTAAGCGGGGTGATGGCATGGTTTTCCTTAGATCACAGAGTCGGGCTTGATTATGGTAATGGATTCTCGCGAAGAGAAAAAAACTGATCAACAAACCACATGCTTAAACCTGGAAACCGCAGCTGTATGCGGCGGGTGAGTCCGGTTTACAGGTTAACTGCAAATTTTAAAGAAAAACTTGTAAACCCGCAAAAAATGCTGATTAAAAATAACACAAGCCTAATTTAGCGTTAAGTATTTTTTAAGTATGCATGAAGATAATTTATCTCAACTGAATAAATAAACCATAGGAGTTTGCCATGTTCAGAGTAATCAAAATATTTGTTATCAGTATGATGTTTTCAACAGCAGCTTTTGCAGAAGGTTGGGGCCATCACCAACATTTTGGCGGCTATGGTTTCGGAGGCTATAGACATCCGTATTATGGCGGCGGATATTATGCGCCACGGTTTATGCCTGGTTATTATCCACAACCTAATTTTGCGCCGGTTCCCGTTATACCTGGTTATGGGCCATATCCCACGTATGGAAGGAGAGGCTGGTAGGCATTAGAACCAGCCGCATCCTTGCGGCTTAACTTAAATTAGCTTATTGTTTTTCTTTACAGCATTCTGATGCTTCACCGTCATGATGTTTGCATTGTTTCATGTCGCTGCAATCATGGCCTTTGTGATGTTTGTGATGGGTGCAATGAGCGTTGCCGGACTGAGTGTCGTCACTGGTTTCGTGATTTTGACAATGTTGAATCTGCTCGGCATTTTCATGATTGGCGCAATGTTCCTGACAGATTTTATCTTTGCCGCCAGGATGTTTAGCGCAATGTTCTTCACAATTATGTTCCGCCAAAGCTTGATGATGACAATGCTCTAAACAGGCTTTACCTTTTTTACCTTTATGCTTCGCGCAATGTTTTACACAGTCATGATCAGCGTGAGCATGTTTGTCGCAATGTGTCAAACCTTGTCCAGGCAGTTGACCTGGGTTGGCGGAAGGTGTGGCGGCTGGCGTAACTACAGTAGGCTCAATAGCTTTGCCTTGTGTTTCTACTACAGGTTCTGCAGCAGTTTCTTGGACAGGATTGTTAGCCTCACAGCCTGTCAGGGCAAGTAAAGTTGGTAGGATAAGCGTGATTAGGACGGATTGTAATTTCATTTTTATTTTAATTGTTAAGTTTAAATATCTAATTTTACAATGTAATTTATTTTAGAACAAATCGGATATGATTAAACTATCCAGTTTGCGCACTATTATTTATTGTGATTTCCACCATCCCGGGGTTTACAACTTTGACTATACCCCTTGCAATACGATACATTGTCGCTGAAACAAACCACCCTAAAAACCTTTAATTTTCAAGGAGTATTAAGATGAAAAGTATTTTTAAACAAGCGGCAAAGCACTCTGTTTTACCGTTAGTGATGTTGGTCATGCTGCCTTCGGTTCAGGCTGAAACACCGGCTGCCGTTCATGCTGAATATGGTGACTACCAGGATTGGCGTTTGTTGGGGGTTTCTCATAGGCTGGATAAGCAATTTGTCAGAGCGATTCTCGGCAATAATATTGCGATAGAAGCCGGCCGTAATGGCAAGATCAAACCTTGGCCGGATGGCACTGTCTTTGCCAAAGTATCCTGGAAAGAAAGTGTACATCCAAACTGGCCGCAAGCCATAGTTCCCGGTGAGTTTGTTGGCGCAGAGGCTATGATTAAAGACAGCAAAAAATTTGCCGAAACCGGCGGCTGGGGTTTTGGACGCTGGGAAGGAAAAAACCTGGTGATGAATGATAAGGAAAAATCCGCCACCTGTTTTGCCTGCCATACCGTGATGAAAGATAAGGATTTCGTATTTACCACGCCCGTTTTCCAAAAATAATCGGAACTATTGCGCTTGGCCTTGTTGAAGCAACGCGTAATCGAGAATGTCGGCTGGATTGCAAATTTAACCCCTATTATTGGGACGCAATACCAGCCAGACAACCGACATGAATTGCAACGCAGTTGGCCAGTACGGTTAAATCATAGCCGCCTTCCAGCAAGGAAACGATACGGCCTTGACAACATTGTTCGGCAATTGCCATGATTTGTTGAGTCAGCCATAAATAGTCTTCGTCCTGTAAACTCAAAGAAGCCAAAGGGTCTTGCCGGTGAGCGTCGAATCCCGCCGATATCAGGATTAATTGTGGATGAAAGGCTTTTAAAGCTGGAAAAATGATTTCCTGATATTTTGCCCGAAGCTGGGCGCCTGAAGTGTAGGCCGGTAAAGGCAGATTAATGATATTACCAACTCCGCATTCAGTACTTGCGCCGCTGCCCGGATAATACGGCCATTGATGACTGGATGCATATAAAACCTGAGGCTGATTGATAAAAGCTTTTTGGGTGCCGTTACCGTGATGCACATCAAAATCAATAATGGCGATTTTCTGTAAATGATGATGAGTTCTGGCGTGTTCCGTGGCAATGGCGATGTTGTTAAACACGCAAAATCCCATGGCGTGATCCGGTTCGGCATGATGACCCGGCGGGCGAACTGCGCAAAATGCATTGTCTGCATCCCCTGTAACGACCATGTCAACCGCATCGCATGCGGCGCTCACCGCCAGCAATGCCGCCTGTTTTGATCCAGCTGAAACAACGGTATCGGCATCTAAATACACATAACCTTGTAAAGGAAAGGCCGCCATGATTTCGGCAATCATTTTTGGGGAATGAATTAAGCTGATTTTATCCAGCACATCCTCGGCAAGCCTAGGGTGGACTCTGATTAAACCGGAAAACTGTGGGCCGGACAGTTTTTGTTCAATGGCTTTAAGACGGTCTGCGCATTCCGGATGACCAATTCGAGTGTCGTGATTAAGAAAATCCGGATGGCTGTAATATAAGGTGGTCATGGGCTATTAAAGTAGAACTGAGTTAGACAATAAACTATTTATTCTAAGTTTTCTTTCTGAAATACCGTTGTCCCCAAAGACTCAATCTATCCAGGTAAAGATATACCACCGGCGTAGTATAAAGGGTCAGCAATTGGCTAACCAGCAGACCGCCAACTATGGATATACCCAGCGGACGACGTAATTCAGCGCCATAACCTGAGCCTAACGCCAGTGGCAGCGCTCCCAGCATGGCGGCCATCGTGGTCATCATGATGGGTCTAAAGCGTTGCAGGCAGGCAGCGTGGATGGCTTGTTCGGAGGTCATGCCGTGTTCACGTTCGGCGCTCAAGGCAAAATCTATCATCATGATCGCGTTCTTTTTGACGATGCCAATTAACAGAATCACACCGATTAAGGCAATGATACTAAACTCGGTGCCGCAGATCATCAAAGCCAAAATCGCGCCGACTCCGGCCGATGGCAAGGTGGATATTATGGTAAGAGGATGGATATAGCTTTCATACAATACCCCCAGAACAATATAAATGCTGAATAGCGCTGCCAGAATCAGCCAGGGCTGATTACTTAAAGAGTCCTGAAAGGCTTTGGCGGAACCCTGAAAACTGCCATGCACAGAGGCGGGCATGCCGATGTCTTTCATGGTTTTCTGTATGGTTTTGGTAGCGTCTGACAGCGACATGCCGGGTTTTAAGTTAAAGGAAATAGTCGCGGAAGCAAACTGGCCTTGATGATTCACCGTTAAAGGTGTATTGGTCGGTTTAAATTCGGAAATTGCCGCTAAGGGAACCTGGCTGACCGGAGCTTGCGGCGTGGCGGTGGATTCTACATATAATTGCTTCAAAGTCTGCGGGTCATTCCAGTATTGCGGAGCCAGCTCCATGACCACATGATATTGGTTTAGAGATTCATAAATCACTGACACTTGTCTTTGCCCAAAGGCATCGTTTAAGGTGGCGTCAACTGCGGCTTGATTGACCCCAAAGCGTGATGCATCCTCCCGGTCCACTACCAGTGACATTTGCTGGCCTTTGTCCTGCTGGTCGGTATTGACATCAGCCAGCTCAGGAACATTAATCAAGGCGGCAAGCAATTTGGGCGCCCATTCCCGCAAATCCGCCAAATGATCGGCTTGTAGGGTGAACTCAAACAAGGCAGCAGATAAACGGCCGCCGATGCGTAAATCCTGAACCGGTTGCAAAAACAAGCTGGCTCCCGATACTGCGGTTAATTTTCGGCGTAACCGTTTGCTGATTTCGTCTATAGACACTTCTCGTTGCTCAGGTGGCTTTAACACCGCGAACATGCGGCCGGCATTGGTGTTTTGTCCGCCACCGGCAAAACCCACTACGTTCAATACATCGGGGTCCTGTTTTAAAATATCGGCAAATTCATGAAGTTTAGTCTTCATGGATTGAAATGAAATACTCTGGTCAGCCTGAATGGTGCCGAATAACCTGCCGGTATCCTGAACCGGAAACAAACCTTTTGGAACAATAATATAAAGATAGATATTCAAGCCAATGCAAACCGTCAAAATTAACATCATCAGCAAACTATGCCGTAAAGCCCAGCTAAGGCTGCGCCGATAACCGTTTTGCAAATTCAAAAACAGTTTTTCAAAAAACCTTGATATGCGATTGGGGGGCTGTTCATCCTGCTCGGATTTCAACCAGCGTGCGCATAGCATCGGGGTCACCGTTAGGGAAATCAGCAAAGAAAAAATCACGGCAGTTGATAAGGTAACTGCAAACTCCCTAAACAACCTGCCGACGATGCCACCCATTAACAAAATCGGAATAAAAACCGCAATTAGTGAAAGACTCATGGCCAATACGGTAAAACCGACTTCCTTGGCGCCTTTTAAAGCCGCCTCAAAGGGATGCATGCCGGTTTCGATATGGCGGCTGATGTTTTCCAGCACCACGATAGCATCGTCAACTACAAATCCCGTGGCTATAGTCAGCGCCATGAGAGATAAATTGTCTATGCTGTAATTGCATAAATACATGATGGAACAGGTGCCTATCAACGACACCGGCACCGCAATAATCGGAATCATGGTTGAGCGCAGACGGCGCAAGAACAGCAATACTACCAATATCACCAAAGATACAGCTATTATCAGACTGTTTTCAACTTCATTCACCGACGCCCGTATCGATACGGAACGATCAATCACCACTGACATATTGATTGATGCCGGGATCATGGCTTCTAATTCCGGCATCATCGCTTTTACAGCCGCTACCGTTTCGATTATGTTGGCGCCGGGTTGTTTGCTAAGAATGAGTAGAATGGCAGGTTTGCCATCTTTCAAACCTTCATTTCGGACATCCTCAACTGAATTTTCAACAGTGCCCAGATCAGAAATTCGTATTGGCGAACCATTTCGATATGAAACTATCATAGGCAAATAGTCCTGAGCATGCTCCGCCTGATCATTGGCATGGATTTGCCAATGCTTGTCGCCGTTTTCCAATGCGCCTTTAGGGCTATTGGTATTGCTGACGGTGAGCATATTGCGAACATCATCCAGGCCGACGCTATATTTGGCCAGCGCCGCCGGATTTAACTCAATTCGTACCGCAGGTAAGGAACTGCCGCCAACTGTTACCTGTCCAATTCCGGGTAGCTGAGAAATTTTCTGGGCCAATATAGTAGAAGCGGCATCATACATCTGACCCCGGCTAACGGTATCGGAAGTTAACGCCAAAACTATAATGGGGGAGTCTGCCGGGTTAACCTTACGATAACTTGGCCGGCTGGGCAGATTGATTGGTAAAAGACTACTGGCGGCATTGATGGCTGCTTGTACATCTCTTGCGGCGCCGTCAATATTTCTGTTTAGATCAAATTGTATGGTGATGCTGGTTGAACCTAATGAACTGGCGGACGTCATTTCGGTGATGCCGGCAATATGTCCCAGCGAGCGTTCAAGAGGGGTGGCAATGGTGGCTGCCATAGTTTCAGGGCTGGCTCCAGGAAAACTGGCGGAAACGGCAATGGTCGGAAAATCCACCTGTGGCAAAGGTGCAACCGGTAACTGAAAAAATGCCACAACGCCGGCCAAGGCGATGGCAATAGTCAACAAGGTAGTGGCTACGGGGCGATAAATAAATAAAGCCGACAAGTTCATGATGGAGCTTTGCCGTTTTCAGTAATGGGGGCGTGTTGATTATGACTACCAAAACGCCGGGCCAGATTGTCCATTGCCAGATAAATGACCGGGGTAGTGTAAAGAGTCAAGATCTGACTGAATATCAAGCCGCCGACCATGGTGATGCCTAATGGTTGCCGCAATTCAGAACCCACGCCGGTACCCAGCATCAATGGTAAAGCTCCCAATAAAGCCGCCATGGTAGTCATCAAAATAGGCCGTAACCTCAGTAAACAGGCCTGATAAATAGCCTCTAAAGGCGGCATGTTTTGTTTGCGTTCAGCCTCCAAGGCAAAATCTATCATCATAATGGCATTTTTTTTAACAATGCCTATCAGCAAGATGATGCCTATTACGCCAATAATGCCAAGATCGTTTCCGGTCAACATTAATGCCAATAATGCTCCAACACCGGCAGAGGGCAGGGTGGAAAGAATGGTGATGGGATGGATATAACTTTCGTACAGAACGCCAAGTACGATATACACAGTCACAATAGCCGCTAAAATCAATAATAGAGTATTATTCAGTGAAGCATTAAACGCCAAAGCTGCACCCTGATAATCGGTTTGAATACTCAAGGGCAAATGAATTTCCTTTTTAATCCTTTCTATTTCGCGTATGGCGTTAGCCCAGGGATTCACCGGGCTTTAAGTTGAAACTGATGGTTGTGGACGGAAACTGATCCAGGTGATTGATAGCCAATGGAGTTTGCCGTTCATAAATCTGCGAAATTTCAGATAATAAAACCTGAGAGCCGCTGGTGGATGGAATTCTTAGTTGTCCCAATTGTTCCGGACTGATTTGCGAAGCGGGATTGACTTCCAGGACGACCCGATATTGATTGGATTGGGTGAAAATTGTCGACACCAGTCTTTGTCCA
>CAVUMJ010000027.1:0-9012 GCA_963741375.1 uncultured Pseudomonadota bacterium | reverse complement strand
GCTCTTAGCTATAGTAGCTGGGTCAGTGTATTCACAATCTGTTTCCAGACTTGCAGAAAATAATGCAAGTTTATCCGGTGCGGATTCAGCATTCCAAGCTGAAGTATACAGTTCCCATATGTGTTGTAAATCGTCTTGCATTTGATTCTCCATAGTGATTTAGGCGCAATTTTAACGATGAATTCAGGTTGATATTTGATATTTTGTGCTGTTTATTTGCTTTTGGCATCAAGGTGAGGCTTGAACCTCGAAACGGCACTTCAACTTAAGTTAGCCGCTAAGGAGGGTTCGTATATGCTTGTCTGTCCTCTTTTTTCTAATGGCGGCATGCATATGCCGTATTCCATCCTATAATCTCCGTGGCATTGATGAAACGTAGCTCAGTTTGAGGATTCGAAGCCGTTACCCAATTCCGCTTTGCTTCATCAAGGCTATGCGTGATGATGAAATTAAGTGTCTATCCATGTGCGGCGCTTCGGTCGCGGTTGATTCGCCTTGCGTTGCCTGACGCCCGTAGCGGAATAAAAGTCAGAAATTTGACGTTTAGGGTGGCAATAACCGGCAAAAACTGGCAGTGCAGATATGAAATTATCTTGGATATTGAGTTTTTAAAAGGCTTGTTAGTATTTATATTATTGAAATATATAATAAATATTGTTATGGCATTAAAATTGATAGATTTTGATGGTAACTGCTTGGCCTTCCTAAGCGAGATTAATCCGGAGAAAGTTCATGACTTCATCAATGGTCATCAATACTAATATTGCGTCATTAACTGCACAGTTGAATTTGAATTCAAATAATATTCAACTACAACAAGCTATGCTGCGTCTGTCATCAGGAATGCAGATTAATAGCGCTGCGGATAATCCGTCCGGATTGGCAATTGCTGACAGTTTAACATCGCAGATAAATGGCATGACGGTGGCGTCACAAAATGCTAATAATAGTATTTCAATGGTGCAGACCGCTGATGGGGCGCTCAGTACTTTAACTTCCACACTGCAAACCATGCGTGATCTGGCCGTTCAAGCTTCAAGCTTTGGAACCCAAAGCGCCCCGGATAGACAAAAGTTGCAAACCGAGTTTGCGCAATTAGGAACTTCACTTTACAGAACGATTCAAGGCACTCAATTTAATGGTATGAGCATTCTGGCCGGATCATTACAAAACGCCAATTTTCAAATTGGCGCCAATACAGCTTCTGATAACCAGTTATCCGTTAATATTTCCAATATGTTAACGGTGCCCAGTTTAAGCGCATTATTCGGCACCAATCTATCTATTGGCTCCACGGCGACATCGGTTAACGTGCGTTTGACCATTAATGCTATTGATGCATCTATAAACAAAGTTGATAATTTCCGGTCTAATTTAGGCGCTGTGCAAAATCGCCTGACTGAATCCATTACTAACTTGGAAACCGGTATCGTCAACCAGGAAGCGGCGCGGTCGCGTATTATGGATGCCAATTTTGCTTCGGAAACCTCAAATCTGAGCCGTGCGCAGATTATCCAGCAAGCCGGCACCGCCATGCTGGTTCAAGCCAATCAGTCCACCCAAAGTGTATTGCAATTGCTCAAGTAAGCTACACAAAATCAGCTAAAATGAATTGATCAATGCCGCTTCAGGGTGATGCATGAACATTGCTGTGAACAGAGTTGTATAGATGTGCTGAACAGGACGGCGGGTATTGCTTGCCGAGCGAAGGCTTCATTTCATGCAAATCGATACCGTTGGACGGCATGATGAAAAATTTAAACGACTGATCATACAGATTATGCTTATCGGATGATGAAAGATAACCCCATACGTGTTGAGAATTGCCGATGACTATAGAAAACGCTTTACCGGAAGACGCAGAGACGTGGTCAGTCACCGTCAACAGTTTTGGCGATAAATTTTTTTTCAAGCTGAATCGTCACAGTTTTAACAAAGTTGGCGCTTATGCTTTGTTTGAAACCCATTTCGGCAAAAGCCTTTTTAATGAAGATACGCTTATTGTGGTTGTCGGTACGGATTCCGGGTTGTTGCCGCAGTACATCCAAAGAAAACCTTTTGCTAAAGGCGCCCGCTATATTTTTATAGAACCCGAAGAGGTTTTACTGGCATTGCGGCAGCATCATCTGCTGGATGGCCTGGACGAGCAGCGGATGGTGTGCATCAGTTTGGAAGAATGGTCTGAAGCCATACATAATTTCAAAATCAAGGACTATTTTTTTATCAATGGAGTGGCGTCTTTTAACGCCATTTGCGCTCAGGATGATTTCATTCAGGAATATGCCGAAATAAGCTGGCATATCACAGAGGTTTTATCACAAATGCATTGGCTGAATACGGTCGAACTGGGCTCGGAAGAGTTTATTTCCCGGCAGATTGTCAATGTTGCCGATAATATTGTCCCGGCTAAAGTGCTGGCTCAGGCATTCCAGGCTAAAACCGTTGTGCTTTTGGCGGGCGGGCCTTCCCTGGATGTGGTTTTGCCCTGGGTGCAACAACATCGCCATGAAATTGTGGTGTTTGCGGTTTCCAGAATCTCCAGGCAATTATTGCAGGCAGCTATTGAACCGGATTTTGTGTTTTCGGTAGATCCAACTGAATTAAGTTTTGATATCAGTAAGGAAATGCTCAATTTCAGTCCTAAAACCACTTTTATTTGTTCACATCATACCGTACCGACATTGGTTAACCAATGGCAGGGACTCACCTTGTATTTAGGCTGTAGATTGCCCTGGAAATCCGATCTGAATGAAGCCAATCTATCCAGCGCCGGTCCGACCGTGACCAATACCGCGTTAAGCGTCGCCAATGACCTGGGCTTTAAACGCGTTATTCTGGCAGGGGTAGATTTATGTTTTACCCGAGAAGGCTATACTCATGCCAAAGGCAGTGACGAGCATATAGCCGGACCTAGATTTAATTTAACGTCTTTGCAAGTGGAAACCAATGACGGTTTCATGGCCCCCAGCAGTTGCGATTTCGCCCAAGCCATTAGCTCTTTGGGTTTGCAGGCCAAGGTATTACAGGCAAATGGCTGTAAAATCATTAACGTTTCAGGCGCGGCCGCCAAAGTTGAAAATGTTGAATATATCCGGCTGGATGATATTGAGCTGGATAATGCTCAGCTTGATGTTGACGAAGTCGTTTCAGCCCGGTTGCGCCAAGCTGAAAGTCCGGACAGATTTTATCAGAAACTGCTAGAAGAACTGAAGCGGGCGCAATTTCAAATTAAGGCCATTGCCAAACTGGCGGAGCATGCCCGCCGCATCAATGATGAAATGTATAACGATCAAGGGTTGATTGAAGATTACAAAGACAAAAGGACGCTGGATCAGATCGAAAAAAAATTTAAAAGAGAACACCGCCAATTCAGCAGATTAGTCAAAAAGTTCGGCATCAGAAGTTTTATTAAATTATCCAAACCTTTTACTGATGAGGAATGGACGGCAGAAGAAGCCAAGCAGCTTGGCAATGTGTTTTACGATGCTTATCAGGAAGGGACGGTCAAATTGATCGGTTTGCTGGATGACGCCATGCAACGGCTGACTTCCCGGATGGAAGAGAATGTTGAAGGGCCGGATTTTGCAAAATTGATAGCGCAAACTCGAAAAGACCGCAGTTTTGGCCGGGTGAGATTGTGGCGGCAAAAATTTGCAGGGCAAGCTATTCCGGCAAACATACTGGCGGAATTTGCCGATCTGCAACAACGTTTTATTGACGTGGTTAACGATAGAAATACCGTGCATTTCGCCAAGGCAAAAAGCTATAGCAGCTTAAGCAAGCTTAAACAACGCGCGGTTTTACTCTTTAAGCACAAAAAAATTCAGGAACTGCAGGATTTGCTGGCCGGGCTGGATAAGCATGAGCTGCAGGAGGCTGCTGTCTCATACCGGCATTTGATCAATGGCTATTTATTTGAGTTGCAAAACCAAAATCAAATGGCGCTGGCAACTTACCAGCAAATCGTCGACCAGAGTGAAAATTTGCTGGAAGAAGCATTGATCAGAATCGCCAATATCAGTATAGAGCAGCAGGATAGTCAGTCCGCCGGTTTGTCGTTGCAATGTCTATCGCAACTTAATCCGCAGTATTTGCCTTTTTACGCAGAAATTCAGCGTTTAAACGGTAATGTGATGGCTTGCATAGATGCATACAATCAATATGTTAAACAGTTTCCGGCTGATTTTCTGGTGCAAATTCAGTTGGTTAACATTTATACTGAGATTAAGATCTATGATGCGGCGGAATTAATGCTGGATTATATTTTGCAGCAAAAACCCGATTATGATGTTGCGGTGGCTTTAAAGGACCAACTGCAATTACAAAAAGCCGGTTAGTAGGTGAAATACTTTAATCCAAGCAGAGCTGTCTGTCGTTCTACTCCTACTTAATTAAATCAAAATTCTTTTACGGTTTTTATAGCTAATTTTAACTTTTCGAGGATAGTGGACAAAAAACAGCTATTTGCTGAAATGTATTTTTGTTTGGTTACAAAGTACAAATCCAACATGACCGAATTTAAATTTTTATCAAAACTGTATGGTTTAGCTTATTCATAATATGTTGAAATCAACACATGTATTGGTGTATTTCAACCAGTATTATTTAGTAAAGCTCAGTTAATAATATTGGTTTTTTATATAAATTATTAATTAATAAGTAAAATAAATTATTAGCATGATATTGGCTAGATGATATGTGTCTACTTCAGTTTTTTGTGAGACCTCGGCAGTGAATTTTACTGCTAACTCCGGCCTCTGCCGCGCTCCCGGTAGAGGCTTTTTTTTAAAAATGCAATTGATGGTTTTGCCGGCATGGCTAAGTTTGCTGGATAAATAATCATGCCCGCCTCCTGCCTACGCAGCTAATGCTGACATTTTTTCTTACCAAGATTACCTAAGGATTCTATAAAGATTGAGATTTTATTGGTTGGTATCATATTTGATTAACTTAATTTGATCGTTAGCAATAAATGCTTTCTGAAGTTGTGGTACAAACAATTTCAATCGCGATCAATTGTCTTTATGTTAGTTGAGGATAAATACACAATGGAAGAACATTTCCATGCTGATTTTTACGGATTTGTTATAGATAGCGAACAAGGGCTGTTTTTTGCCGGCAAACCGGTTAGCCTGCATCCCAAAGAGTTTAAAATACTACTTGAACTAATCAAACAAGCAGGCAAACGTGTTTCCAGGGAAGAATTGATTGCTCGGGTCTGGAACGGCGCCAACACTTCCGACGAAAGTATCGCCAGATCAATCTCGGTTTTAAAATCAACCTTACGTAAGGTTAGTCCGGGTTCGGAGTCGCTGATCAAAACAGAATATGGTCAGGGCTATCGTTTTATAGGCCAGATCGGCCAACAGGCCAGTTTTGTTAATGAAGAGAACTTTTTTTTACTGATTAATGCTACCCGTAATCTGATTACTTTGGAGGATGGTCAAAATCGTTGGCAGATTGCCAATAACGCTACGCTGGAATTATACGGTTTAGCCGGTAAACCCTGGCAAGGTAAGACATATGCCGAACTGGCTGAACTGTGCGATCCCGGTTGCCGGGCTTATTTTGATGAATGGCATCATGGAGACGATGAGGCCTGGGAATCCCGCCAGCCTGTAGAATTGATCCGAATGGTAGGAATGCATGGCGACCACAACCTGCAACAGAGGGTGTTCGAAATTATTAAAACACCGTTGTTTGAGGCAAATGGTAATCGTAAAGCATTAATTACACTCGGCCAGGAGATTACCGATCGCCTGGAAAACGAGCGTCAGAGCCGATTGATGAGCCGGGTGTTAATGAATAGCGATGAAGCGGTATTGATCAGTGACGCTAACAACGAAATCGTTTATGTCAATTCTGCCTTTACCAGCATCACTGGTTACAGTTTTGAAGAGGTTGTCGGACAAAACCCGCGTATTTTATCCTCTCGCCGTCACGATCAAGAATTTTATGCAGAAATGTGGCGGAAAATTGTCAATGAAGGCAATTGGCACGGTGAAATCTGGGATAAACGCAAGAACGGTGAAATTTATCCGAAATGGCTTAATATCAGCACTGTCCATGATGGCAACGGTTATATCTGCAACTATGTCGGCATATTTAGCGATATTTCCAAACGCAAAGCCGATGAAGCCTTGCTGATTTTTCTTGCCTATCACGATCCTCTCACCAAATTAGCTAACCGGGTATTGTTAAGAGACCGCTTCAATCAGGCGGTTGGTGTCAGCGAACGCCGCGATGTCGGTTCGGTAGCGTTGTTGTTCCTGGATCTCGATCAGTTCAAAAATGTCAACGATACTTTGGGACATGAAGTAGGTGACCGGCTGTTAATTGCAGTGGCAAAGCGTTTGGAATCCAGTGTGCGTGAAATTGATACCGTCAGCCGTTTAGGCGGCGACGAGTTTGTGATTGTCCTTACCGATATGCCGGACTCTCCGTCGGTATCGTTAGTCGCCCAAAAAATTCTTGATCATCTTGGCGAAGTATTTGAAATAGATGAATATCGGCTCAGTACATCGGCAAGCATAGGTATTGCTCTGTACGACGATGACGGCAGCGATTTCGATACATTATTAAAACTTGCCGATACGGCAATGTATCACGCCAAAGACAGTGGCCGAAATACCTACCGTTTCTATACGGACAAAATGAATGTCGACGCCATGGATCGCTTGCGAATGCGCAACAATCTGGCGGAAGCTTTGCTGAAAAATGAATTTGTCTTACATTACCAGCCGCAATTTGATTTAAATAGTTCCAAATTGATTGGGGTGGAAGCATTGATCCGCTGGAATCACCCGGAGTTCGGGCTAATGTATCCCAATAAATTTATCTCATTTGCTGAAGAAACCGGCCAGATTGTTCCTATTGGCGAATGGGTGATCCGTGAAGCCTGCCGACAGGCAAAAGCTTGGCAGAACCAGGGCTATGAACCTGTAAGGGTGGCCGTCAATCTGTCGTCTTTACAATTCAAACGCGGCGATGTGGTGAAGATGATCACCGATCTTACTGAAGAGCATGAGCTGGAACCGCAATATCTTGAACTGGAGCTGACCGAAACCATTATGTTGCAGGATGTCGAATACATTCTGGAGATTGTCAGGAAAATTAAATCATTGCGGTTTACCCTGTCAATTGATGATTTTGGAACAGGCTATTCTAGTTTGGCTTATTTGAAACGCTTTCAGGTAGACAAGCTTAAAATCGATCAATCATTTATCCGGAATCTGGACATGGATCGCCACGATCTGACCATCGTCCGCTCAATTATCCAGTTAGCGCAAGGTTTTGGCATGCGGACTATTGCAGAGGGTGTGGAAACCCAATCTCAACTCGATTTGTTGCGTAGCGAAGGCTGTAATGAAGGCCAAGGCTATTTCTTTAGCCATCCGTTGCCGGCAATTCTGATCGTCAAATATCTCAAATTACAGGGTGGCACATCCTGAAATTAATGATTTAATCCTTGGCGGCGATAGCCGTATAGGTTCGCTATGCGTTGTTACGAGTCAATTTGTGCAACGCATCCTTAAACGCTCTAATAGCTCTTATGATTTTGGCGTTGAGCATTACAACAATTTTGTCGGCAGATGTAATGCCCGGCGGACATTTCACGCAACTCCTGCATCATTTCAAATAACAATTACCTAAAAAAATCAGTTCATAGACCTAGCAGGCCGTTATTGCCTGGACTTGGCCCCAGCACGAACGAGCTACGATAGGATCAATTGTCAACCGGAAAACATTACGGAATACTTATAAAATAATTATGGAATTTGCGCTATAATTACCATAATTGAATCTTAAATAGGTGAAAAGGCAAGCATAAATGGCTTTTGAAGTTTTCTTAAACACCTGATACTTTTAGAATGAATAGCGCTTATCAATCTCAATTTAACAAAACACTTTAATATGGGTGGGCTCCTGCAGTGTTTCCCGTTTCTTATTGAGAACCAATCAAAAATACTTTTGTCGTGAATTATTTATCTTTTGTTCACCTAAAAGTTAAAGATATAGTTCAGACAAAACTGTTGACCTGTTCGCCGAGCGACTCCATTTTGGAAGCTACGCAAAAGATGACGGCGCATAAATCCAGTTCCATTCTCGTGGTTGACCGGAATGAAGTGCTAGGGATTTGGAGCGGACGGAATGCGTTGCAATATGATTTCTCCTTGCCCAGCAAATACCGTGCTATTGCTGACGAAATGAGTACGCCGGTCAGACTGGTATCCAGCGATATGAGTCTTTTGGATGTGACGGAAAGATTTCGCCTGGACGGTTCCCAGCATTATTTGGTGGTGGATGATCAGGGGAATCGGTTAGGGGTGATCTCGCAAACCGATGTGGTGATGAAATACAGTCTGGATTTTTATCTGGTGCCCAGGATGGTCAGTAGTGTGGTGAAGTCCTCAGTCCCCCGGCTTTTATCCACTCAATCAATCAGCGAGGCGACAGCTGTGATGTGTGATGCGCTGGTGGATGCTGTGGTAATTGTTTTTCCGGACGGTGACCATGGCATTATCACAGAACATGATGTTGTCAGAGCCTTAGCCAGCGGGATTGTGAATCCCAAGATTGCGCAATTCGCCACAACGGGCTTGATATCGATTCATGAAAACGAATCGCTTTTTCAAGCTAAAAATACTATGACCGATCTGAATATTCATCATCTGGGTGTCAACAATCATGCCAATAAACTTATCGGCATGATTAACCTTAACGATGTACTGAATGGTTTGCGGCATAGTTATGTTGAAGAACTGCGGCATTTGTTGGAACAAAGTGAAACCTCTCTGGCTACGTCCAATCAAGAATTGCAATTAGCCTATAAAATCATAGGTTCTTCATTGGAAGGTGTGATAGTCACGGACAAAGATTTACGGATTGAGTTTTGCAATCCGAGTTTTACCGCCATAACCGGTTATGAAGAACATGAAATTATCGGTAAAAAGCCTTCAGTTCTTAGTTCAGGGCGGCATGGCGCAGCTTTTTACGCCAATATGTGGAAGC
>CAVUMJ010000026.1:0-13075 GCA_963741375.1 uncultured Pseudomonadota bacterium | reverse complement strand
CAGGAGAAGCCAAAGGTTTGGAGCCGGATGGGAAAAAACGCCCGAAAGCCACATAATCAGCACCCTTGGCCTGCATTTGCCGAGCCCTGGATATGCTATTGTAACAAGAAACCCCAATAATGGCGTTTGGGCCCAGCAATTTGCGGACAAGCTCAATATCCTGATCGTCTTTGCCCAGATGCACGCCATCAGCTCCCAGATTTAAAGCCAATTGCGGATTATCATTAATGATTAAAGGCACTTGATAGCGACGGCACAGTTCCAGCAATTGGCTACCCATCAACATGGCAACCTGACCTTGCTTGTCACGGTATTGCAGGACTTTAGCCCCACCTAGCAGCACTGCTTCCACTTCCGCCAATACCGTGGCTGTGGATTTATTTTCGGTCTGAGTAATGGCGTACAAGCCCCGGCGGGGAAATTTCATGTATCCACCCAAAATAAACGATTAGGATAACTTTGGCCTTGCGCTGGCCTATAAGCTGCAGATAAAGCCTCAAAGGTAAACTCCTGAGCTTCGCTGATCGCGGCAAAGACATCCAGCCCTTGAGCCAGCAAGCTAGCTATGGCGCTGGCCAAAGTACAGCCGGAACCATGATAACTATCCGGCAGACGCCGCCAGTTAAAGACTTCCAGTTGTTGCTCCGGGATAAACAATTGATTTTGAACCTGGTCTGTCGTTTCGTGACTACCGGTAATCAACACATATTGCGCGCCTTTTGCCTGCAGGTTGAGGCCACACTCCTTTAAATCGGATGTTCCGGCCAATTGCCGGGCTTCCAGACTGTTCGGGGTGATGACTGTCGTTAGCGGCAACAACAAATCGTTGATACCCTCCAGCAAAGCCTGACTGGATAATGAGGCACCGCCGCCGGCAGCCAGCACCGGGTCCAGCACTACCGGCACCCCCGGACATATTCGCAGTATCTTCTCAATTGCAGCCGCGGTTTCATAACAGCCGATTAAACCGATTTTAATGGCCGAAACTTTGAAATCCGCTAACAAGGTTTGCGCTTGACTGAAAATTTCTTCCGGCTGTTGCGGCAGCAGTTTTTTAACGTTGTGGCTATCTTGTTCCGTCAAGGCGGTGATAACGCTGCAACAATGACACTGATGACTGACTATGGTTTCAATATCAGCCTGTATCCCGGCGCCACCACTGGGATCGTGTCCGGAAAAACATAACACTACCGGGCGCTGTTGGTTCATGAGTCCTTCCCCGCTACGTTCAGCAGTTTCAGAAACTCCGCTTCGCTCAATATGATGACGCCTTTATCAGTTGCCGCTTTCAATTTATTAGCCCCCACATTGTCACCGGCTACCAGAAAATCGGTTTTGGCGGAAACAGCACTGGCAACTTTAGCGCCGCATGCCTTAGCCTGTTTACTCAAATCATCCCGGCTGCCGGAGATTAAGGTACCGGTAAACACCAAAGTTTTACCAGTCAAAGGATGGCTGTGTTCAGTAGAACCCTGGCGGGAAACTTGCAGATTAAATCCGAGCGACATCAGTTTATCGTATAAAGGCTGGATACTTGCAAAGCCTTCCGTGATAATAGCGGCAGTTTTTTCGGCAAATCCTTCTATCCGAATAATTTCCGCCTCGCCAAGACTAAAAATCTCCTGCAAGGCATAATGCTGCAACAGTCTTTCACAATTTCCCAGTCCCATCCTGAATACCCCGAATGCCGCCAAAAACCGCCAGTCTTCCACGGCTTCCATGCGGCTGCGCTGCAATTGTTCCACCAAGTTTATCGCTTGCTTGGGGCCAAAGCCCATGCTTTCAAACTGCGCAGTAGTTAAATCATAAATTTCATCAACCCGGCGGATACCGTATTCATAAAGTTTCTTGATGGTGGCGGCGCCAAAGCCGTCATTATTTTTCAGCACCCGAAAGAAATGCTCCATGCTGTGACTGATTTGCGCCGGGCAGGCCAGATTGTTGGGACAAATTAAATAATCATTATCCCAAACCAATAAATGCTGACAACTGGGGCAGTACTTCGGTACTTTCGGAATAGCCGGGCGTAATACCTGTTCGATTTTGGGAATCACCTCGCCTGAACGGGCCAGCTGTATTAACGCACCTGCGCCTATGCCTTTGTCTATCACCATGCGATAGTGATGCGCCGTAGCTCTGGACAACAAGGCGCCGCTTAGTCTGACCGGCTCCAACTCGGCAACCGGAGTGATACGGCCGGAACGCGAGGTTTGCGGAGTAACTTCTCTCACCACCACTTCGGCGGTTTCCAGATTTTCCTTATACGCCAGCTGCCAGCGATGATGATGGCGAGTCGCTCCCAGATATTGCTTAAGATCTTCGTCTATAACCTCCAAAATCACGCCATCGACATCATAATCCAACTGATGCCAAATTCGTTGCACGATACCGGTAAAATTGCTGAGCAGTTCAGCAGCCGAACCGGTCCAGGCCGGCAATACCGCAAACGGATAAAACACCGCTGCGCCTGCTTTAATCGCCTGTTCTGCATGTTCTTCCAGCTGTTTTTCCTTGATGACGCTGGCTTGAAAATTACGCGGGTTGTCAAAAAACTCCGATAGCACCTTATCGAAATATTTACGGCTAACCACAATCTCTCCCGCTCCCAAGCCTCGGCTACCGGCATTAGCCACTTGCAGGCCGCGCTCAAACACTCTGGTAATATCGGTACCTTTGCGGCCATCCCCACGGGTGTATAACAGCTTGCCGTCGTCATAAGCCGCATAACCATCCAGCTTAGGCGTAACTTTAAACACTAGTTTCGCTATATCCTTGCCTAGTTCCTCTGCAGCCTTTTCCATACGCTCCAGCCAGCGCTGCACCTCTTCAAGACTATAAGCTTTGTCTGTGGACAGCATCACCACCGGCAAGTCCACGGTTTTCCCGGCAAAAACCGGTTCAGGCTCGATATTCAATAAAAACTCATGCTGCGGGTCGCGGCGTTTTAATTCAGCCAGATAAATAAAATCATAATCAGCATCGCTAATCAGCGGCTCACCGGCGCGATACAAAGCATTGATCAGTTCCAGTGCCGCTACCAGCTCCCGGTCCGGACAATCGCCAAGCAATTGCGGCTGGGTAAGCAGTTGTTGCAACCTATCTGCCGGAATACCTTGCGGGTTAAGGTCTATTCGCTGTATCAGGCTGATTTGGCTGGGTGTAAACATTGGCCGGACATACATGGTTAAAGTGGGATTTTATATTAGCAGAAATGCGGGTTAATGTCGTGAAGCGGCAATGGCATTAACCTGAGACTGGCTTCGTCGATTACCCTAAAACTCAGAGCATCCGCCTGTTAAATCCAGAAACGTCTTGTTACATCTGCTTGCCTTAGAAATAAACAATAAACGCAGACGCAACAGAACTAAACGATTCGCAGCGGTTTACTCGCCACCTGAAAGCATTGCAAAAAATCCTACGAAACAATTCCGCTGTTTGTTTAATTACACCCGCTAGCCCGCAAGAATGAATTTTTACCCTGGGAAAGGCTAGCTTAATAACTTGCCTTGGCTAAAAAATATCTTAAAAATATCGCGCCACTTTAAAGAAAACACTGGCTGCTTGCGGTAAACTACCGAAATCGGAATGGTTTTGACCCAGATTTGTGGTGGCGAGTGCACCTATGGTCCAGGCATTGGATAAATAATAATCGGCAGTGAGCTGTACCAGACTGGACATATCGTACAAATCCGTATTGATGAAACCGGTAAGCTGTAAATTTGGCAGCATGGCGTCTACCCAATCGGCACGCAGTACTGCCGAGTGTTTAGTCATGGGCTCCTGCTGTTCCTGTGCGTATGAGCGGATAAACCATAATTCTGCGGCAGCAGCATTGGACTTACCGCTATCGGCGCTAAACCAGTTATTCCAGTCCTGGCGGGAGAAACCCGCCTGGTGGAAATGATATTCCAGATTAAAGCTGATTTTGTTAGCCGTAGTGTAAGAGCCGCCTATGGACAAATCGTGCTGAAAACTTTGGCGTCCATCCACTGCAAAAGGATTAGGAGCATTAGCCGATAAGCTGCCGGTCTGGCGGCCGTACTGCAAAGCCTGATTTGCCAGGCTGCTACGCTGACCGCCTGCCCATTCTACATAGGTAACCAAGCTTTGACCTATGCTTTTAGTCAGATTCACGGCGATGCTGCTGCGGCTGTCTTGCTGATAAAGCAATAGTTCCGGGCTAAAATCCTCCCCAAGATCGACGCTGCCTTTGAGCAAAAAACGTTGATTGGCATTGGTACGGTCTAAGGAGGGGTCCAGGCTGCGTAAATTGGTATTCTGATACACCGGGCTAGGTTGGGCAAGCTTAGGGGAGAAAACCGCCATCATTGTGCCGCCGGTCCGGATTTGTTGGGCGCGAAGCATTACCGTACCCAACCGGTCTTCCCTTAGTATGCTGGGGTCAGAGGACAGCGGGATGACTACTGCCCGGCTTTTGAAAAAATCGCTGGGATTGTAACCGGCAGCCACCCCGCTTTTTAGATTGATGCGTCCGGCGTCCAGATAAAGGTTTTGCAGTGGCTCCCAGCTTAAAAAACCTTCCCGAAAGTTATTGATGATATTTTCCTGATTGGCAAAGCTTATATCGTTTTCGGCACGGAAATTAAAGCGGTCACTGAGTGACAGATTCAGCCGTTCAGCTATTGCCCATTCCGTCCGAAGATCAATAAACCAGCGCTCCTGCCAGTTAAAGGGTAAAGCTGTTGCCGGCACGTTTAAGGCTTGCCGCAGTGAATCAAGGGTGAGCACATTTTGCAAATAAATGCGCTGGCGGTTATCTTTAATTTTGGTATCGGAACTGTTGGGTACGGTGGTGTTGGGAATTAACTCTAAATCACTATTCTCGTCAGCTTCCGCTAGATGAACCAACAGCATGCCCAACACGGCGAACCAGCAGAGGCGCAGTTTCATTCATTTCTCAATCGCGGCAGGAATTCGCGTTGAAACCAGGCATCGGGGATTTCCTGATACTGATAATCGCTAAACTTGAAAGTGGTCGCCAAGGATTTATCTACTGCGTCTATGATGACGCCTTCAGTAGGCCGCACCCGCCCAAGATTCTCGGCAAAACCCCGGTAATAAAGGATTTTCAGCAAGCGGCCGCTATCGGAATAAAATTTGGCCTTGATCGGGTTGCTGCTATTTTGTTCCACCCAGTATTCCACTTGATTATAAGTCGAAAGCTCATTGCTGGCTTTCATTTGCAAATGCCAGCATTGGCGGTCTTTGCGGTCCGCATCCAGTATGCTTTCGTTGCCAAGCAATTCGCCGTTGTAGTCTGCTGCAAGATTAACTGTCAATACGTCACCAATCGCCGCCTGGCCGATCAGCCGTTGTTGTGGGGAAATACGCACACTGGCTTTGGAATTGGGGTCGTAAAACCACATGGCCCGCCCGTCCAGCAAGACCATTTTACCCTGATCTCTTGGCGGCTCGATGTAGCGGATCAGATTGCGGAACTGATGGCTGGCCGGGTCTTCCTTGGCGTACACACTGAGTATATTTTGATCGTGGGCTTGGCCTGCAATATATTCGGTCAGGGTGGTGGTAACCCGGAAAGGCTGCTGCGGATTCCTGATCTGGTCAGCGGCGCTAACGATTTCCTGAGCGGTTTGCGCCAATACCTGACAGCTAAATAAGCCGGTCAGAAAAATAATTGTAAACTTAAACATGGTGTAAGGCGTCCACTACCTGTAGTTTGGCTGCGCGATTGGCTGGTAGCAGGGCGGCCAGAGTTGCCGCCAGTACTAATCCGCCCCATGCGCTGATAACCAGCAGTGGACGGCCAAACAAATCCAGGCGAAACGGAATAGGGGTGACGTTGGCTGGTGGAATCCAGGTTAAGTTTGCCTGATTGACAGCCGCTACCACCAGTATGGCGAGCAGTAAACCCAGGCTTGCTCCTAATATCCCAAGCATGGCGCCCTCCAGCAAAAATTGATATAGGATGCCGCTACGCCTGACGCCCATCGCCCGGATCGCGCCAATTTCGCTGGTGCGTTCCATCACATTCATGGTCATGGTGTTGATTACGGCAAATAACACGACTACCGTCATGATAACCATAATAAACAGAAAGATAGAGCTAAACAAATTGATGGCTTGACCGTAAAACGGGGTTAATTCGGCAAAATCCAGCACCTCAAGCTGCAGATCATGCTGTTGCAGCAAACTGATCAGCCGGTTACGGGCCGGATTCAGTTCTTCACTGCGGTGCAGTTGCAAAACGATGCCGGAAGCTTTTTGCTCTCCACGTCCATAAACCAATTGCTGCGCCAGCCCCAATTTCATGGCGATGTAGTTATCGTCCAATTCCTTGACGCCTTGTGGTTCGACTCCCGCCACATTAAGGCTGACGACGTTAGGCGCACCGCCAGCCGTGGCTGATAACAATTCCAGGCGCGGACTGCCAGGGTTGACGCCGGCGTTTTCCAGGTTATCTCGTTGCGCCAGTTCTGTAATAGTTGGATTTACGACGGTGTTATTGCTGATTGCCGCTTGATTGTTTACGGGTAGAGCAGGACAGTTTTCAAGCTTTAAGGAGGCGCAAAGCCCTAAAATACGCGCCAGTCCTGAACCGATCAAACCTAAGGATGGATCATCGCCGCTGAGCCGGGTGTCGGGCTGGTAGTCGCGGCTAGCGCCAAATTCATTCCATTGCCGCATCTGCTCTCGATCTTCCGGCACTAGCCCCACACCCATAAAAGTTTTAGCCGAGTTATTGTCACCGTCAAAGTTTCCGGCTATACCTAACAGGGATTGGGTAGGAGTGATGACTTTGATTAGCGGTTTTAACTCAGCATCGTTAGCGATCAAGTTCATCACTTGTTGATAATGACTGATGCCATAAGCGCTAGGGTTACCGGCGCCCAATAGGAAGTAACCGCTGTGAAATACGTTCAGATGGCCGATGCGCTGTACCAGGTTAGTCTGAAATCCGGCGAACATGTAAGTGGTAAAAGAGCCGTACACTAGCAGCGCCAAAGCGCCTACGGCTACCGCGGAACCGGTCATTGCCGAGCGGCGGCGGTTGCGCAGGATATTTCTAAAGGCGATTTTAAAAAGCAGCATTAGGCTATTCCTCCGGTTGCGTCATCCAGTAATTTGCCGTCGCGTAGGCTAAAGATACAGTCAGCATGCGACATCAGATGCGGATCATGGGTGGAAAACACAAAGCTGGTCTGAAATTCAGCTTGTATCCGGTGCATCAGCTCGATGATAGCCGCGCCTGTCTCGGTATCGAGATTGGCGGTTGGTTCGTCAGCCAGGATTAATTCAGGCTGTTTTACCAAAGCTCTGGCAATCGCCACCCGTTGTTTCTGGCCGCCGCTAAGTTCATTTGGTCTTTGTCGCTGTTGACCGCTGAGGCCCACGGCCTCCAGCATGACCAGAGTTTGTTTGCGGCGTTCAGCTGGCGGCATGCCTAGTAGTAATAGCGGATATTCAATATTTTCGTATGCGGACAACACCGGCACCAGACTGAAGCCTTGAAATACAAAACCAATATAACGGGCTCTAAAGTCGCTCAGCGCATTATCATTGAGCGCGGCTATGGACTGCCCGCACACTTCGACGCTACCGGCATCCGGTGCGTCAATGCAGCCGATCAGATTCAGCAGCGTGGTCTTGCCGCTACCGGAAGGTCCGATAACCATGCTGAAGCTACGGCGTTGAATTTGCAGATTGACACCTCTGAGTGCAGGCACTGCGACAGCATCAGCCTGATAGGTTTTAACGACCTGATTAAGCCGTACGACTGTATCTACTGCATTGTTTAACATAGCGTATCCTTGATCAGCCTGGAAAAATCCTCAATAACTCCTCAATATCAGTTGCCGCTAACCGAGACTGAGGAGTTATTTGTCATGTTAAGGTACCAATAAGTACCATGTCAATAGTCTTTTCGTTATTTTGAGCAACGTTTCTTACCAAGATCGCCTAGATTAACTCGTTATTAGTCGTATTTTATTAAGTTTTTGTGAAGATAGTATCTATTGCGGTTTCTTAGCTTCTAGCCTCATTGCCTCATAGAAAAGGCAATCCAAAGGTCAGATTCGATAACTTACATTAGGCGTACCGAGGCATGTGAAAAAATGATCGTCATTCAGAACGAACTACGTATTCATTTCCGGATTAAGGTTGAGAAACGCACTGGCTGCCTTGTTTGCACGGGCTTCAATTTCATCGGCGCCGGGCGCCTCAGCCGTTTCAAGCAGTAGATTGATCAGCAAATCCCGCCACAGCAAGGCATGAAACAAGCTGGCTAACTCGCTGACATCTCCGGCTTTTAGTAGACCGGAAGCCTGGGCTTGGGTCATGATGTTTAACAATACCGCACGGTTGACTTCCCGGCCATGCGAGTTAAGCGCTTGCGCCACCTCCGGCGAGTGTTTTGCTTCGCCGATGGCCAGACGGAACACCGCTAATACTTCCGGCTGGCAAATTTCTCGCAGCATTATCCTGCCAAAGCTGGAGAGCAGTAAAGCCAGGCTGTCGCGGTCATAAGCGATAGGCAACTCCGGAGGCAATTGCATTCTACGCATACGCGAGGTAATACAGGCCACCAGCATGCCTTGTTTATTGTCAAAATGAGCATAAAGCTCACGTTTGGAAACTTTAGCGCGGGTAGCGATTTCCAGAGTGCTGGCTCTCGCATAGCCTTTTTCGGTAAAGGCCAGGTAAGCAGCGCTAAGTATACGTTCTTTAATGGGATGTTGCAGGTCTAAACTACAGTCGGTCTTTTGTTTTGCTGGTTTCATAAACCTATCGCTGAATATAAGGAAATTATGGCGGCGAGGCCTTATCCGATCAAAAGCCAACAAGCCCAAATCCTGATTTGACTAGCTAAACCAAGCGGAAAATCAACTACAATCGTGGCGCAATCCAGGTCAGGATCGCAAATTGCAGTTTATATGTAATAGTTCAGGCTTAACCTGACGCCCATGTCGATGAATATAAATCTACCATGGTATAAAAAATTCTGTCAATAAAGCGGAGTGACCTTGTCAAGAGACATTTATTTGAAGGCTTTTCGTGCAGCACAAAGGGTAAATTTTGCGGCATAAGTCTTGTCTAAAAAACCTAGGTTTTTTAGACAAAATAAAAACATCATGAAATCAATGACTTGTAAGTCTAATAAATTTGTCAAGAATTAGGACGGGGCGGCGAACACAAAATAACTTCCATAAAATTACATATTATGTATCCTCTACAAACAAATACTCATCTGTAGGTTACGAAAATGCACATCAATCTTTCCCCGCAGAAGTTGAAAACTATATTCAGAGCAAGGTTAACTCAGGCTTTTACGGTAATGCCTCGGAAGTCGTCCGCGATGCTATTCGTCGCCTGCGGGATGAAGATGAAAAGTTTGAAGCATTACGCGCGGCTATTAAGATCGGTGACGACCAGATCGCGCGAGGTGAATGCGAACGTTATTCACCAACTCTAATGACAGAACTGACGCGGCAAGCGATAGAAAACTCCAAGCCGGGAAAGAAAGTCAATCCTGATGTCGCCCCATAAACTGCATGTAATCCTTTCCGAAGGAGCAAAAACAGACATCGTTGATATTCTTCAATATACATACGACACATGGGGCGATGCCCAAATGTACGCATACGGCTCGTTGACCGTAGCACATACCGATACCTTATTTATTAACTCTGAATAATGTCACCTAGTTGCATTTAACAATCGCCAACTCATCCCACCGGGTTGTGTAATGTTTTGACATGCGTTCGGGCTGGGACTGCCAGCTTTTATTGTTTAATCCTGTGGCGGCGATAGCTACGGATTGAGGAAACCGATGATTAATTTTGTCGAAGCAAGCCATTAACTCCCGCTCCCTAGACCACTTCAGGTTGGCGAATAAATCCGTCTGACCGGGCATGCTATTGGGGTGAAGGCCGCTTAATTGGATACCACACTTCTGATAACGGTAACCCTCCTTATAAATACTCTGCAATAACTGCATGGCCCCATGGATTATCCGGCATGTATCCAGCGTGCCTATTGCCAATTTCAAAGTGGCTGAACGCTGATATTGCGGTTCCTGGGGATTAAATGGGTTGGTTCTGATAAAGACGGTTAAACTATCTGCTGTCGAATCCTGTGCTCTGAGCTTTTCCGCCGCCCGGCTGCAGAACTCGGCTAAAGCTTCCGACAATTCCTTTAAATTATCCAAAGGCCGCTTAAAACTTCGGGAACACATGATTTCTCGGTTATCCGGAGCTATTTCAGCAAGCTCGAGGCAGGAAACGCCATTTAGCTCCATAACCGTTCGAGCCAAAACCACACTGAACTGCGCCTGCATTCGTTGAACGGGTTGCTGCGCCAAAGCCCAGACGGTGTGAATGCCGAGTTGCGAGAGCTGCCGGCTTAATCTTGAACCTATACCCCAGACTTCATTAACCGGTAAAAGGCGCATTAACCGCTCGCGCCGTTGCGGGCAGGACAAATCCACAACACCATTAGTCTTAGGCCATTTTTTAGCGGCAAAATTGGCCAATTTTGCCAACGTTTTAGTCGGCCCCATACCGACGCAAACCGGTATACCGGTATTTTTCTTAATCGCTTGTTTAATAGACAGACCATAACCGATAGGGTCTTGCTGACAAATTCCGGTTAAATCCAAGAATGCCTCGTCAATCGAATAAATTTCGGTGCTCGGTGAAAATGTCTCTAACAATGACATCACTCTGGATGACATATCTGCATATAGCGGGTAATTAGATGAAAATAGCCGGACATTGTGCTGCTTAATCAAGTGTTGCACCTGGAAAAGCGGCACTGCCATTTTAATCCCTAAATCCTTGACTTCCTGGCTACGGGAAACGATGCAGCCATCGTTATTACTCAGTACCGCCACCGGTTTGCCTATCAAATCCGGCCGGAACACCCGTTCACAGCTGACATAAAAATTATTACAATCGACGAGGGCAAGCAGGGTTTGCATTACACAGCATGAATCACGTTGGTTACCACACCCCAGACCACCAGTTCCAAATCCTCACTTAATACAATATCCGGATAGCTGGGGTTCTCCGCTTGCAATTGCCATTGCTCATTCTCATGCACTAGACGTTTGACGGTCAGCTCGCCATTCAAGGCACAAATGACAATCTTGCCTGACACCGGCTCAATCGACCTATCCACCACCAGAAGGTCATTAGGATGAATGCCTGCGCCGAGCATGGATTCGCCCTGCGCCCGTACAAAAAAAGTTGCCGCCGGTTTTTGGATCAACAGCTCATTCAGATCCAGGGTTTTTTCGACATAATCGGCGGCCGGAGACGGAAAACCTGCCGCAACTTTGCCGGCAAACAATGGCAAATACATTTTACATAACCAATTCGCGGGTTTGAACGTTGACATCTGATGCGGCACATTCACAACATCATCGGTGACTTTGCAATTAAAAGTAATTTCCGGCATGGCAAGATATAAAAATAAGCAGAAATCATAGCCTACCATCTAACACAGATTTGTTCTACATTTGTTCTATATTGTTTTTTGTATCGCCCCAACACATGTTAATTTTGCTCAAAGCTTATCTGCTAGTGTTGTCACAATTCCGTTACAAAGACTTTTGATCAACAATGGATTTGTGATCGAATATGCCGCAGTTGGTTAAACAGGAAATTGATAGGGTTCGTGTTGCAAACATGAGTGTTTTACAGACAACCGGATTGGCCCTTCGTTAAAAAATGATAGATCGATACATCAATCTATCAGGAGTTTTATTCAAATCAATTTGGGAGGATTTATTTATGAATTTGCGCACACTTTTTTTAGCTATACCGCTTTTATCGTCAGGTATAACGGTACATGCAGACACCTTTGACATGAGTTATTCATTTACAGGCACAGGCGATGTTTTATCCGGCACATTCACCGGAACTGCAAATGGCAACGACATCACAAACATATCCAATGCCAGCTTTAGCTTTGATGGAATGGCCATACCCGGTTTAGTGTATATAGGTTCCGTACAGAATAATCAATTTGTTGATTATGGCTCGCAGTTATCCTTCAACGGTTTGGAAAACAATATCTGGGTTTCCACCGCGAATTTAGCAACGGCCAGCATTTTTAACGTTGGTTCTAATTATTCGTTTGGCTCCTTTAATGATCAGTCGTCCATATTTCAGGAAAATCTAAGCTTTGGCTATTTCCTTGGGTATGAAGCCGTCACTAATGGTCAGTTATATTCAGAAGTAAACTCAAACAATGGTTATTTGCCGGCATTTAATCCCGCAAACATAATTATCGCATCGGCCGGCATTGGTTCAGCCGACGTATCATCAACCGTTCCTGTTCCTGCAGCGATGTGGTTATTCGCCGCCGCCTTGGCAGGAGTTGGACTATTTGGCAAATACCGTAAAGCAGCTTAATCGGTTTCAAAAGTTGTCAAATTTTTTGCACGGTGTTGGCGGCTGCGCCAACACCGTACTGCTTATGTGTTCGTATGTGTTGCCTTAAGAAACTTAATTTCTAAAACCGACACAGAATTTACCAACTTTTTATTCGCGTTTAATCTTTAAACCTTGAAACCGTAGATGAGGCCGCTACACACCCGGCGCGTTCAACTTGTTTCCAGGTTAAATGAATATTTTAACCTGTAACTCACTAGGGAACCTCTGAAAGTTGCACTTCGGCTGGCTCAACGCGAACAGCAACCCGGTAAAATCAACAAATTATCCGTTCTCGCTAAGCATGTCGAAGCATGAACGGACAATTTTTAGAGGTTTCCGCTATATCGATTTACTGCGATTTCTAAATAAGCCAAAACCCGCCAGCGCGGAACCGAACAACCACATAGCACCAGGCACAGGCGCCGTTGCTGTTGGCGTCAATAAAAAAGCATTAACCTGTCCTGAAGCGTTACTCCCATAACCAACAATTTGACCATTATCGTTAATTGCAGTTGCTTCGGTTAGAGTCCAGCCCGAGCTTTGGTTTATCAGCGAGTTCAAATCGATCATCACCCCGTTCATAATAATAAAGGCATGATCAACCGAACTGCCGGCAAGCTGAGAATAGCCTATCACCTGACCATTAATATTAATGCCTG
>CAVUMJ010000025.1:0-20309 GCA_963741375.1 uncultured Pseudomonadota bacterium | reverse complement strand
AAGTTTTGGTGAACTATGATCTTTCGGCAGAATTAAGTCAAAATCGGTTTGGGTTTGAAAATCAGGGCTGTCTATAGCGAAATCGCGGCTGCTCAATGTCCAGTTTGCGGTATCCTGTTGCCAATCTATACTGCCTTGCAAATGTTTTATTGTTAAATCGTTTCTAAAAATGTCCGGGGCGTTCAATAAAATATTTTCATTACTGAATTCAATTAAGCCTCGCTGGTCATCACCGGCGATTCGACCGCTTATACTTTGCAGGCCTGGAATCGATTTTACTTGATTGACGCTTAACTGGCTGAACTCGCCATTTAAAGCAAAATGTTTGAAATCAGCTTGGCTAAAAACCGTTAAATTCCGAATCTGACCGCTCGGATTAAATTGAGTCCAATCGTCACGGCTAATATTTTCAGGTAAAAATAAGGGCGCCACATGAGCAAGCATTGCTATATCCAATTGCTTGATTATTCCGGAACGATTGCCATTATTGTCCTGTTGTTGAGAAAATTCGCCGTTCGACCAGTGTTTGTCAGCGGCAACCATATCAATATCATACGCGCTTAAACGCCAGCCATCCGGTTTGGCTATCCAGCTGATATTGCCGTTCAGAGCGTCAGCAGCAACAGATTTACCTTGGGCATTGGCAATATTAATTTGTTTGGATTGCAAAGAACCTGCAAAGCGGTATGGACCGGAATTTTTCCATTGGCTCCACAGTTTGACGTCCGCTGTTCCCGATTGAATTTTAAATCCTTGCAACCAGTCATCATTGGATAAGGCAGGGCCTTGCAGATTAACGGCTTCCAAATAAACCTGACCATCGGTATTTTTGGCTGTGAAAACGTTACCCTTGATCAGTGCGGAAATTCTAAGCGAATCGCCGTAAACCTCAGGTAAGGTTGTCAGTAAATGAATTTCGTGTTCCTGATTATGATTTTTCAGTAAAAGATCAACGTCCTTAAAGTACACCCGCTTGCTATTATTTTTTAAATCCTGCCAGCTGACATCACTTTGCAAGATTTGGTACTGATTGCCTTCCAAAAGCCATAAAGGCTGGTCTGTGGTTTTATCTAGGCCTTTAATGTTTAAGCTGCCGTCAATATCCCGAATGATGTCAATTTTGACGCCAACCAAAGTAATATTGGTTGACGCCAAAAGATCGAAACTGGTCAGCACTTCCAGTAAACTTATGCTGATTCTGACTTCTTTTAGCTGAATTTCCGGGGTGTGGCCCTGTTCACCGGTTTCAGTTTGAATGTCTTCCAGAACAATTCCTGGACTGAAAAACCGCATTTTGGCGGTTAATTTGCCGATGTGAACAGGAACATGTATGGTTTGGCTGATTTTGCGTTCAAGTTCGGCTTTAAAGTTGCCTACCTCCGGCATAATGATTCTAACGGCGCTTATGATTAATGCCGTTGCCATCAAAGTCCATATGAGAATGTGTCTGGTTGCCCGTTTTAAGTGAAAAATCAGCAAAGGAAAGCCTACAATAACACGACGTCGTAATGTTCCTGGTTATATTCAGCTTCTGCCCGTATCTTGATGCCTACGCTAAGAAACATTTCCAGCTCAGCGAGCATGTCCGCTTCTTCATCAAGCAGTACTTCCACTACTTGTTCGGAAGCAAGCACCATGATCTGCTGAACGTTATATTGTCTGACTACGCGAATAATTTCTCTAAATATTTCGAGGCAAATTGATTCCGGAGTTTTTAAGACGCCCCGGCCGCCACAAGTTGAACAAGGTTCACAAAGGATGTGTTCCAGGCTTTCCCGTGTGCGTTTACGGGTCATTTCCACTAACCCCAAAGCTGAAACTTCGGTGATTTTAGTTTTGGCATGATCCTTATCCAGATTGCGTTGCAGAGCCGATAGCACCTGTTTTTTGTGATCTTCGCTCTGCATGTCAATAAAATCGATAATGATAATGCCGCCAAGATTACGCAATCTAAGTTGTCTGGAAATGGTTTGCGCGGCTTCCAGATTGGTTTTGAAAATAGTTTCTTCAAGATTGCGGCCACCGACATAACCGCCTGTGTTGACGTCAACTGTGGTCATGGATTCTGTTTGGTCGAAAACCAAATGCCCGCCGGATTTTAATTTGACCTTTCTTTCCAGTGCTTTGCTGATTTCATCTTCGACATTATAAATGTCAAATAATGGTCTTTCTCCGGAATAATGTTCAATGATGGAGATCATTTCCGGCACAAAAGTTTCAGCAAACTCCACCAAACGTAAAAATGTTTCTCTGGAATCGATTCTGACTTTTTCAATGCCTTCCTTGTATAAATCTCTCAGAGTTCGAATACTGAGTGGTAAATCTTCATGGATAAGAGATTTGACCTTGGCTTTTTTACTTTTTTCCAGTATGGATTCCCAAAGCTTGTTTAAAAATGTCATATCCGAAAATAATACGGCTTCTTCAGCACATTCTGCAGCCGTTCTGGCAATATAGCCGCCTGAAATGGTTTGCTTTTGCAAATAGCTCTCTATACAGGTTCTTAGCCGGATGCGTTCTGCTTCGCATTCAATTCGTTGCGATACCCCGGAGTTCTTGGCATAAGGCATATAGACCTGATAACGGGAAGGAATAGATATGTCGGTGGTTAAACGCGCCCCCTTATTTCCCAATGGGTCTTTGGTTACCTGAACAACCAGTTTTTGCCCTTCTTTCAAGTAATGTTCAATGTTGTCGGAACCATTGCCATTTGTTATGTCCTGGCTATTAAAGTCGGAAAGATGCAGAAACGCGGCTTTGTCCAAACCAATATCAACAAAAGCTGCTTGCATTCCCGGCAAAACCCTACAGACTTCACCTTTATAGATATTTCCAACCAGGCCTTTCTGGCGTATTCGTTCGATTACTAATTCCTGTAAAACACCATTTTCGATGACAGCAACTCTAGTTTCAGGCGGGGTGACATTGATTAAGATTTCTTCACTCATAACATGATTTTAATGCCTTGAAGGGCTAGTAAATTTGCAGTTTCAAAAAGCGGCAAGCCCATTACTCCTGAAAAACTGCCCTTTAGTCTTTCAATAAAAATGCTACCGATTCCTTGTATGGCATAAGCCCCAGCTTTGCCTAAAGGTTCACCGGTATGCCAGTAGGAGATGATTTCTTCTGAATTCAGTTCCCTGAAGCTGACTTCGCTCACGCTTAACGATTGCCAGTGCTGGCGGCCTCTTAAAGAAATCGCCGTAAAAACCTGATGGGTGCGTCCTGAAAGTGTACTCAACATTTCTATGGCTTGTTGCAAATTTTCAGGTTTCCCCAAGATTCTGTTGTCGTAAACCACGCTGGTGTCTGCAGATAATATCGGCAAAGCCGGTTGTAAAATGGCGAGGCACGCAGCTGATTTTTCCGATGCAACACGCGTTACGTATCTTTCGGGCGTTTCGTCAGGCAATGGGGTTTCATCAATATCAATGGCATGAATGCTATGGCATACGCCAATTTGTTCTAGCAGTTGGCTGCGCCGTGGTGAAGCTGATGCGAGAATTAATTGCGGGGTCATTGGCTCAAACAGTAATCGGTTAATTTAATCATCAAAGATTTTTTTATTTTTTATAGGTAAACAGGGCTTGCTTAGCAAGCCGGACTGATGAATTTAATTTGCGCAAATAGTTTCGTTATCCTGTCTCGGGTATTTAAAGCATTCAATATTAGCGATGATAAGGATGATTCTGTAATAAACTCCATGCTCGATAAAGTTGTTCGGCAACAATCACTCTGACTAATGGATGTGGAAATGTCAGTGGTGACAAACTCCAGGATTCCTGCGCCAAGTCTTTAACTTTTTGGGCTAATCCCTCAGGACCGCCGATCATTAATGCTAATGATTGACCGCTGCTTAACCAGCGCTGCAGGGCATGGGACAAGTTTTGGGTAGTCCAGGGTTGGCCCGGAATATCCAGTGTTACTACATGCGCTCTTGCCGGCAAGGCGGAAATCATCCGTTCACCCTCTCCATTGGTTATTCTGCTTATGTCAGGGCTTTTTCGCTTGTCCGGAGGGATTTCCTTCAAAATTAATTCACATTCTCTCGGTAAGCGTTTGGCGTATTCATTATAGCCCTCCTGCACCCACTTGGGCATTCTGTTTCCTACGGTGATTAAATGAATTTGCATATAGATAATTTTGTATTATTTTTTGCTTGGATTTTGCAACAAACCGAAAGTTTAGTTAAAAAGATGCGAAGGGAATGGTCTGTCAGACCGATAATCTAAAAAAATAGGCAACAGTTTAACTGATTTTGCATTAAGGCTTAGTTTTTGCTTGAGAAATTTTGAAAGAAAAAAAGTTGGCATTGTGAAATCAAACTAGCGAGGAAATCACCATGGAGCAAAAAAAAATTGAAATTACTAAACAAAATCGTAGTGAAGGCCATTGCAATCATTCGTCTCTCAAAAAGGAATTTGTTCAAGGCATGCCTACCGGAAGTTACTTATGTTCGAGCTGCGGCTTACCGCTGCCTCATATTTTGAGATACTCAAATCGAAAATAACAATTTTGTTGGACGTATGAGTTTTATTGTTAAATTAGACTGACATAAGATTCAATTGATTCTTTGAAAAATTGGCAAGTATCATTCCATTTTCAGTCAGATTTGTCAGTTTTACTGACAAATCTGACATGTCAGTTGATAAATCGATAGCGCCATTACCATTGGTTCCGCTGACGTTCTTTCCATTGCCTATGATTTTTCATAATGGTAACGACTTCATTTGGGTCATCCGTTACAGTGATTAGTTCCATTTCTTCTATAGAAATTGTGCCGTATTCAACCATTTTGGTTTTTAGCCAGTCAATCAGCCCGCCCCAGAAATCGCTACCAAACAAAACCAGTGGGATGGGGTAGACTTTGTGTGTTTGCATTAAAGTTAACGCTTCAAAGAACTCGTCAAGGGTGCCAAAGCCGCCAGGCATACAGACATATCCCATTGAATAACGTACAAACATGACTTTCCGGACAAAAAAATAGCGAAAGTTTAATGAGATGTTTTGATAGGGATTGGGTTTTTGCTCCATAGGTAATTCAATATTTAGCCCTACCGAAATCTGGTTTTGAGCGTGGGCGCCTTTGTTAGCTGCTTCCATAACACCGGGTCCGCCGCCACTAATAATGGCAAAATCGTTTTTACTCAGTAATTCGGCGAGTTCCACGGTTTTTTGGTAATAAGGATGGTCTATGTCCAATCTTGCAGAACCAAAGAAAGAAATGGCGTCCTGAATGCCTGAAAGTTCGTCAAAGCCCTCTGTGAATTCACTGATAATGCGAAAAATTCGCCATGACTGATCTCCTTTTAAATCGTCGATAATGCTAGCACTTCCTTTGCTATGGCGATTTCTATAAGACATTTTAATCTCCGGTTATTTCAGTGTGTTCCAGTACAAAGTGACTAATTTTACTAAGCTTTGCAGAACCTAAATTTGGAAATGATGGCATCAGTAATGAGCCAAATTTGATTTTGTTAGAGATGAAATAAATATTGGCTTGCTGAGTTTTTAAAAAATAAATGCCGCCATTATTTGCAGGTTTATGGCATTCAAAACAAGCTGCTTGATAAATTTGCTCTCCATTCATATTGCTATTAGGGGCATAATCCCGCGTACAAGCAGTCTGCAGAAAAAACCCAGCGAAAATGATAATCAGCAAACGCATTAGGATTTTTCATTAAGCTGATAAATTATTTTTCCAGCCTGGATCGTGCAAGTGACCCGTCCTTGCAGGTTTTTCCCCCAGTATGGAGTGTTTCGTCCGGCGCTTCTCCAGTTTTCCGGGTTGACCGTCCAGATTGTTTCGGGATTAAAAATGCAGATATCTGCTGGAAAACCAGGAGTTAAAGTCCCGGCGTTTAAACCTAATATTGTTGCAGGTTTATGCGTCAAACTAGCAATGGCCTTCGGCAGACTCATAATTGTCTTTCTGGTCAGCTCCAGTGTCAAGGGCAATAAAGTTTCCACTGCTGCGATACCGGATTCTGTTTCCGGAAAAGCGCCCAGTTTGGCATCAAGATCGTGTGGTTGATGGTCGGAACTGATCGCGTCGAATGTTCCGTTTGCAAAGCCGTCCTGTAGATATTTACGATCGATTTCGCTACGAAAAGGAGGAAGGACGTGATATGCGCTATCAAAAGGCGTAATGTCATCTTCTGTCAAATGTAATTGGTGTATTGCTACATCTGCAGTAATATTCAATCCGTACTTTTTGGCCTGTTGAATCTTGATTGCAGATTGTTTGCAACTAATCTGGCAGAAATGAACTCGGCAACCGGTTAATTCGGCAAGTTCCAGACACTGTGCGAGGGCTATGGATTCAGCTGCTTCCGGTATGCCAGGCAAACCGTAACGGCTAGCCATGGCGCCCTCATGTGCGCAGCCGTTACTGCTTAATGAGGCTTCGTTTGCCCGATACATCAATAATAAATTGTGGCTGCCCGCATATTCCATTGCTCGCCGCAAAATCAGTAAATTCATCAGCGGTTCACTGGCGTTGCTGACCGCGATGCAGCCGGCCTGTTTTAAGGCAAACATGGCGCTCAGCTCTGTGCCTGCAAGACGTTGAGTTAATGCGCCGATGCAATGAATCTGGGGATAGGCGGCTTTCTCAGCTTTGTCTTTGATGAACTCCAATACGGTCGGTGTATCAATAACCGGTTTTGTGTCGGGTGGCAAACATAAACTGGTAACTCCGGCACTAGCTGCCGCGCTGGTTTCACTAAGAATGCTGCCCTTATGGGAATAGCCGGGTTCCCGTAATCTGATGCTTAAATCGATAAACCCGGGGCAAACAATTTGCTCCGCGGCATCAATGACTTGGTCTGCCTGGAAATTGGCTACATTAACCAAAATATCCAGGATCTTACCCTCTTGAATGTAAAGAGGGCCGATTGCGTCAATCTTGTTCGCCGGGTCAATAATTCGGCCATTTTGAATTAAAATCTTAGTCATTCAGCAGTTCCCTGCTTCTTCATGGTCATCGACATAATGGCCATTCGCACAGCAATACCGTTACTGACTTGTTGTAAAATGACGGAATGTGGGCCATCGGCAACATTGGAATCAATTTCAACACCACGGTTAATCGGGCCGGGATGCATGACAATGACATCACTTTTGGCTTGTTTAAGTTTTGCTTCAGTCAGGCCAAAACAGCGGAAATATTCGCTTTCACTAGGCAAGAAAGCAGAATTCATCCGCTCTTTTTGCAGGCGCAACATGATAATGACGTCAATGTCTGTCAAGCCTTCCGTCAGATCATGCAAGTCGATTACTCCCATGGTTTTTACCTGCGCGGGCAGCAAGGTTTTGGGGGCAATTACTCTAACTTCTGCGACACCAAGAGTATTGAGCGCCAAAATCTGTGAGCGCGCAACTCTTGAATGTAAAATATCCCCAACAATAGCAACCTTTAGTTTGGAGAAATCTTTTTTTAGTTGGCGGATTGTAAACATATCCAGCATCGCCTGAGTGGGATGAGAATGTTGACCATCGCCGGCATTGATGACGCTGATATGCGGAGCAGTATGTTGAGCAATAAAGTGAGCGGCGCCGCTTAAGGCATGGCGAACCACAAACATGTCAACGTGCATAGCTTCTAAATTACGAATTGTATCCAGCAGGCTTTCACCCTTGGATGTTGCGGAAGTGGCAATATTCATATTCAGCACGTCAGCAGATAAACGGGTGGCGGCCAGTTCAAAAGTTGTACGGGTACGGGTGCTGCTTTCGAAAAACAGGTTGATGATGGTCTTGCCGCGTAGCAAAGGTACTTTTTTAACTTGATGCTCCGACATACCGGCAAAAGATTCGGCAGTATCCAGGATTTCAGTTAACAGATTTTTATCCAGCCCCTCAATCGTTAAAAAGTGTTTAAGCCGGCCTTGTTCAGTTAATTGAATATTTCGCATCATGATTCAGGCTGCGCAGGTTACCGTCTGAATATGAATGTTCAGAGGCTCAGGGCCGGTGAGTTTGATTCTTTGGCCTTCCGGTAAAATGATGCGTTGACCAATACAATCCGGCTGCAAGGGGATTTGACGGCCATCCCGTTCAATTAAAACCGCCAAAAGAACTTGATTGGGTCTGCCGAAATCAAAAATTTCGTTTAGAGCCGCTCTAATGGTGCGGCCTGTGTAGAAGACATCGTCAATCAAAACAATATCGCGTCCTTCTAAATGCGAGGGTAATTGACTTGGCTTTACCTTTGGGTGCATGCCAATCTGGGAAAAATCGTCGCGATAAAATGTAATATCCAGTAATCCCAGCGGTTCAACTATGCCCAGTCTCTGGTGAATATGCTGTGCCACCCAGCCGCCGCCACTATGAATACCAATTAATAATGGGTTTTTGAGTTTTCGTTCGGCAATTTTACTTCGAATTTCAAACTCCAGCTTGTCAAGTAGGGTATCGATTTGCAAGTTTTGTAGTGGCATAATTTTAAATTGTTAGGTTAAACCAACTTTGCAGGATTAACTGGGCGGCAACTTGATCCTGAACTGCCCATAGTTTACCAGCACTGACCTGTAGGTCATCAAATAACATTTGTTTGGCTTCAAATGTGGTTAATGCTTCATCAATCTGGTGAACCGGTAATTGAAAACGGCCGTTAAGTTGACGACAAAATTTATGCATTCTTGGGGTAATACTGTTGTCCTCACCATTGTTTTGTCTGGATATGCCTACAATAAGGCCTACTGGTCGCCATTCGCGTATCAGTTTGGAAATGATTTGCCAATCAGGATGCTGATTTATAGCGCGAATAGTCTGTAAAGGGCTGGCAATGGCAGTGTCAAGATGCCCGACGGCTACGCCAATTTTTTTGTTGCCAAAATCAAAGCCAAGATAACAATCGTCGTGCAAGTGTTTAAGTAAGGGGTCAAATTTATCCATGTCCTGCCGGGGTAGTCAGTCGATTGATGTCAATGCCCAGTTGACTGGCTGCAGCGTTCCAACGTTGGTTGATCGGCGTTTCATAGATGATAGCTTCCCCGCATGGCGTATTGAGCCAGGCATTCTCAACAATTTCTTTTTCAAGTTGACCGCTACCCCAGCCGGCATAGCCCAGAGCTATCAAATATTGGCTAGGACCTTTGCCTTGGGCAATTGCTTCAAGGACATCGCGAGAACTGGTTAAAGTGATGTTTTCGGCAGTGGAAATACTGGAATCCCAATGTTGCTCACAAGGGCTGTGGATCACAAATCCTCGTTCCTGCTGCACAGGACCCCCAGCAAAAACAGGCGTGTTAAGAACATTTTGCAATTCTGTGTTAATGCCCATTTGCTCAAAAATGTCAGCCAGTTTCATGCCGGTCGGACGATTGATGACTATACCTAAGGCTCCTTCCTGATTATGTTGACAGACATAAGTCACAGTATGGAAAAAATGCGGATCAACCAAATTAGGCATCGCAATCAGAAATTGATTATTAAGATAAGTGGTTTGAATCATTTTGATACCGGATTATTCTAGCGGGCTGTCATGCCCGTTTCGTCTGAAAATTTCCAGACCCTTGTAATAACTAATACATTCACTTCCTTCAGTAAATCATATGGTAATTCAGCAAAAGGCGCGCTCATTTTTACGATTCGCTTTGCAGCTTCATCCAAGGCAGGGTTGCCGGAAGAAGTAACAATTCGCATGCTGTAAATGCTTCCGTCTGCATTGATGCCAACATCCATGGTTAATATCTGTGAAGAGTCTTTTTGGCGTGCAGCTTCAGGATAATTTAGATTCCCGGTTCGTTCAACCTTCTCTTCCCAGTCTTTTACATATTGTGCCGCCAAAAACTTATGCGTACTTACTGAGTTGACAAATTTAATTTTGTTCTGTTCAGCGGTAGGTTGACTTGAGCGTATGCGTTCACCTAATTGAGCGATTTGTTGCTGTAGGGTTTCTGCTGATAACTTGGGCTTTTCTTCAGGAGCTTCTTCAGGTTGTTCCGGTTGTTCAACCGGGTGGTCAATTTTGACTGGCGCATGAGTTTGGCTCATGACTTTTTGTATCAAGGGTTTTTTCTTTTCATGAAAATTTTCTTGATCCGGTGTTTTTACGTTGACTTCCGATTCAGACATCGGCGCCGGTGGGGTCTGGTCTACGGCTTTTGGTTTGAATGTATGGTCGCCGGCGCCTAGTTGGTGCTCGTTTGCTAAAAATTTAGCCTGTTTTGGCGCGTTTTTAAGAGGCGTATGCGCCAGACTGATTTCAATGGATTTGTTGATGCGGTTTTTTTGTGGTTTAGTGAAGTTGATGCCCAATAAAACTATGACATGAAAAACCGCAGCAAAAAACAATGCCAGTAACAAAATGTCACTGTTATAAGGTGAAAAGTTATGCAGACTAGGGGAGGCGGTTGGTTTCATGAATTTAATTTTGATTGAATATGATCCATTAATTGTCCGCTGATGTTGATGCCGAATTGTTTGTCAAGTTCCTGTACACAAGTAGGGCTGGTGACATTTATTTCAGTTAGATAATCACCAATTACATCAAGTCCTACAAAGATCAAACCTTTTTCCCGAAGTACCGGACCAACTTGCTGAGCAATCCACATATCCCGATCGCTTAGTTCACGGCCTTCGCCATGGCCCCCGGCAGCTAAATTGCCTCTACTTTCTCCTATGGCGGGAATTCTTGCCAGACAATACGGCACAGGTATGCCATTGATCATTAGGATTCGCTTATCTCCAAATTTGATCTCAGGCAAGTATCTTTGCGCCATGACAAATCGTTGCCGATATTCAGTCATGGTTTCTAGAATGACGCTTAAATTAGGGTCATTCTCCCTGACCAAAAAAATTGAAACTCCCCCCATGCCATCCAAAGGCTTTAGGATAATTTCCTTATTTTGCTTCAAAAAGTCACGTATTTTTTTCGGGTCCCGGCTGACTAAAGTGTCTGTACAGCATTGAGGGAACCAGGCTGTAAACATTTTTTCGTTAGCATCGCGTAGAGATTGCGGTTTATTTACGACATAAACTCCTTCAGATTCTGCTTTTTCCAGTATGTATGTTGCGTAAATGTATTCCTGATTAAAGGGGGGATCCTTACGCATTAAAATGACATCCAGTTCGGATAAGGCCATTTCCTGCTCGACTTGTAAATTGAACCAGTGAGATTCATGGCGTTGTACTTCCAGTTTTCGGATTCTGGACCGAGCCTGTCCATTAATCAGAAATAAGTCGTCAATTTCCATATAGTATAGTTCCCAGCCGCGGGATTGCGCTTCAATCAGCATCGCAAAACTAGTGTCTTTTTTGATGTTGATTCGCCCAATGGGGTCCATGATTATGCCAAGTTTAATAGTCATTCAAAACCAATCCCGCTGAAATATAAGAAAGTAGATGAATTTTATCAAATTTTATTTCCATTCAGTTGTTTACCTGAAAAAGTTTTTTTGGTATAAAAGGCGGCTATTTTGTATTAAAGTTATGGACTGAGGTGGTTATGACCAGAATATGTCAAGTTACAGGTAAACGTCCGATCGTTGGTAACAACGTTTCGCACGCACAAAACAAAACCAAAAGACGATTTACGCCAAATCTGCATCATCACAGATTCTGGGTAGAAAGTGAAAAGCGTTGGGTGCGTTTAAGAGTTTCATCCAAAGGTATGCGTGTTATTGACAAAATTGGTATTGATGCAGTACTGGTTGACATCCGTAATCGTGGCGAACAAGTTTAAGGAGATTAACAATGCGCGATAAAATCAAACTGGTTTCTTCAGAAGGTACAGGACACTTCTATACTACTACCAAAAATAAAAAAACCATGCCTGAAAAAATGGAAATCAAAAAATTTGATCCCGTTGTTCGTAGGCATGTAATTTATAAAGAAGCCAAAATCAAATAATAATCCGGAATTTTTTTCCAAAGCTGGTTTTGGCGATATCCAGCCAGCTTATGATTTTATTTATGCTCTCTTGAGTTTAGCTCTGTTTTCAGTTCGTTCAAGTTTAATAGTAGCTCAGTATTCTGTTGTTTTAATGTCTTGTTTTCAGCTTCAAGAATAGCGCACTGATTATTTAATTCTTTAATAATCCGGCGTAAATTGTCGGGGTCGTTTTCGCTGAGAGCATTATCAGTGAGGGTTTCTTGGCATTCTTCTACATCATTATTACCATCTGTTTTTACTAAAACCTCTTCAATTGAGGTTCGTTCTTGCTGCAAACTGGTATTAATTCTGTTAATACCGCCTATTAGAACCAATGCGTTGAATTTATGCCTAACCAGAATAAATGATGCCGTTTCACTAGTTTTGCCATCCCAACAGACTACTATGACAGGCTTTTGCCGGTTGAGGTTTTTCATTTGCATGCGCAAGGTGAAAAATGGAATGTTGATACTTTTAGGCAAATTGATTTTTTTGAAGTCATCCGGTTCTCTGACGTCTATTAATTCAGCGCCTTTTGATAACAACTCCAGTGTTTCAGGGTAGCTGATATATTTTAGGGTTGGTTGTTTGATTAAGGAAAGAAATTGTTCCTTGCCAAGGCGTAATAAACTGACATTATTAAAAGCAGTGATAGTCACATTTCTGGGTTGTCCGGAAATCAATGCATCTTCTCCAAAGGTGTCGAGATCACTTAATTGCCCAAGTTTAATCTCCTTGGAATTGGCTGCCGGTTTTCTGCTGATTGTGCATAACCCTTTTTTAATAATGTAGTAATAATCGCCCTCATCTCCTTGGTGTATGATGACGTCTCCAGCATTAAAACTTATTTCCTGTAAACTGATTAGAACTTTCTGTAGATTAGCGGGTGGAAGCATTCTGAAAACCGGAGACTTTAACAGGGTTGTCATCCAGTCATCATTGTCCTCCAACTCATCATCGATCATAATGTTATTGCTCTCTGGTTTTATTGCTTCTTCTACAGAATTCATCATATCAGGATTCAAGCGCAAAAAACGAATTCTGCCATTTGCGACGCCGTTTACTTTTCTGGGGATTTGGTGGGCTAAAGCAAATCTTGCTGAGTCAGTGCCGGCATTGATAGTTTCTATTTCAAGGCCGTCAATACGCAGGTTAATGGAGCCATCCACTAGAAAAAACAGATCCTTGGAGCTTTCTCCAATTCTGAACAAAAAATCGCCGTCATTGGCTTCTTCTATTTTTAGTTGTTTGCATAAGGACTCAAATTTGCTAAAAGGCAAAGTTGCCAGTGGTATCAATTGTCTGACAGCACGGCCTTGTTCTGATCGGCTATCAATAGTCATAAGTGGTAGAATTTATCTGTAATTGAATTAATATAAAAAATAACAGCATGATTATTTGTAATGTTTTAATATTTTATGGAAACATTTAAAAACCTAATTTGTCAATTCCGGCTTCATCTCTATTGAAAGATTAAAAAAATGTCAAAACGCATAAAAATATTTCCGATCATTTTTCTATGTTTAACCTGCTCAACTGTCAATGCGGCAATACCCTATCAAACTGACAGTTCTCCGTTACCTTCACTTGCGCCAATGCTGGAAACCAGTATGCCTGCAGTAGTGAATATATCAACAACCACAAATGTTAAGATTCAGGAAAATCCGTTGATGAACGATCCGATTTTCCGAAAATTTTTTAACATACCCAATAGGCAGAGGCAACAACAAAAAAACAGCCTCGGCTCCGGTGTCATTATTGATAAAAATGAAGGATATGTTCTTACCAATAATCACGTTATAGACAAAGCCGATAAAATCACAGTGACGTTGAGCGATGGCCGTCAACTGAATGCAAAACTTCTGGGTACAGATCCTGAAGCGGATGTCGCTGTCATTCAAATTCCTGCAGATAATCTTACTGCATTAAAAGTAGCAGATTCCAATCAACTTAAAGTGGGTGATTTTGTGGTAGCGATAGGTAATCCTTTCGGACTGGGTCAAACCGTCACTTCCGGGATTGTCAGTGCGCTTGGCCGGTCAGGGTTAGGAATTGAAGGCTACGAGGACTTTATTCAAACAGATGCATCTATCAACCCCGGCAACTCAGGGGGCGCTTTGGTTAATTTGCATGGTGAATTTGTAGGAATGAATACGGCAATTTTAGCGCCAAGTGGTGGTAATGTGGGTATTGGATTTGCTATTCCCTCTAATATGGCAATCCGGTTAATGGAGTCTTTAGTGCAGCATGGTGAAGTGAGGAGAGGATTATTGGGTGTCACCACTCAGGATTTGACGCCGGAGTTAATCAATGCCTTTTCTCTGAAGAGCCAGCACGGCGCAGTTGTCAGCAGGGTTGAGGCTGGCTCCCCCGCAGAAAAGGCCGGATTGGAGCCAGGTGACATTATTTTGGCTATCAATGGTCAGGATGTCAAAGGCGGAAGTAGCCAGATTCGTAATACTATTGGTTTATTACAAGTTGGAGATACTGCCAATATCGATATCATGCGAGGAGAAGATCGCAAATCTTTGCAGGCAACCATAGGTAAACCAAAACGAGCAGTTGTCAACGGTGACTTGATTCATCCTGCGCTGAGCGGCATCGTTTTAGGGGCAACACCAAAAGATCAAATTGAAGGTGTGCTAATTGAAAAGATTGAGCCAAATTCCAATGCCTGGAAAACCGGGTTGCGTTCCGGAGATATTATTCTTTCTGTCAATCGTTTTCGGGTTAGAAATCTGGATGAATTTAAGCAAGTGGCTAGCCAGGGTTCAGCGTTACTAATTAATTTGCAACGTGGAGGCGAGGGTTTTTTTGTGGTTCTAAAATAACCCCGTAGGCTATGTTGATCGGCAAATTTTGTTAGGTCAGCATAGCCTTCAATTGTGCAAGATTAGCTTTGCCGCGCTGTTTGATTTCTTCTTGAGGCAGGTTTTTTTTATTTGGCCATTCCAGATCTTCTTCAGGTAATTCGCTTAAAAACCGGCTAGGTTCGCATTCGGTTAATTCACCATAGCGCTTACGGTGTGTACAATAACTGAAAGTTAAACTTTTTTGGGCTCTGGTAATGCCAACATAAGCCAGTCGACGCTCTTCCTCAATATTCTCACTTTCTATGCTGGTTTGATGAGGCAGAATATTTTCTTCCATGCCCACTAAAAATACATGCGGAAACTCCAAACCTTTCGCAGCATGCAATGTCATCAAACTAACCTGATCTCCTGTCTCAAGTTCTTGAGTTCTGTCTAAAATGTCTAATAGCATGATTTTGGCAATAATATCCGCTAAAGATTTATTTTCGTCTGATGCTTTGGATGCTAAGTTTTGTAGCCAATTCAATAGGTCATACACATTTTTAAGCTTTCGTTCTGCTGATGCAACTGTGTTACAAGTTTCATCCAGCCATTGCGGGTAATTGATTTCATCAATGAGGCTATTTAAAGAGCTCAGACTGTCATCGTTGTTAATCTTGCCGGCGAATGTATTCATAGTCTGGCAAAACATGCCTAATCTATGAATGGATTTTTCTGAGAGTCTTTGCTGTAAGCCTAGTTCGCTGCATGCAGAAAATAAGCTAATCCGGCGGTCTCCGGCATAAGAGCAAAGTTTCTCAAGAGTGTTTGGGCCTATTTCTCGACGCGGTGTGTTGATGATCCGAAGGAAAGCGGCATCATCATTAGGATTTACCAATAAACGTAAATAGGCCAAAATATCCTTGATTTCCGTATATGCGAAAAACGAAGTGCTGCCACTAATAAAATAAGGAATATTGTTTTCACGCAATTCTTTTTCGAACAAGCGCGATTGATGATTGCCACGGTATAAAATGGCGTAATTTCCATACGCCCCTCCGGTTTTAAAACGATGATGAATAATCTCGGCAATGATTTGCTTGGCTTCAGTAATATCGTTTTTATGGCTGAGTATCCTTAACGGCTCGCCAAACTCCAGGTTACTCCATAACTTTTTTTCATGGACATGCGGATTGTTGGCTATCAAATGGTTTGCCACTTTAAGAATTCGGCCGGCAGAACGATAGTTTTGCTCCAGTTTAATGATTTGCAGCCGGCCATAATCTTTTTGTAACTGGTTTAAGTTTTCAGGTTGTGCTCCGCGCCAGGCATATATGGACTGATCGTCGTCACCTACTACGGTAAAACGGCCTAAGCTGCCTGCCAGGGCTCTAACCAATTGATATTGAGTAATATTGGTGTCCTGATATTCGTCAACTAGAAGATAGCGGATTTTATTTTGCCATTTCTCCAATATGGCGGAGTGTTGCGCAAATAGTTCCACAGGCAAGCGAATCAGGTCATCAAAATCGACGGCATTATAGGCTTTTATGGTGCGATTAAAATGTTGATATAATATAGCCGCCGCTAGAATATCAGGGTTTTCCGCTTCGCTTAATGCCTGTTCAGGACTGATAAATGCGCTTTTCCAGCGACTTATCCAATTGTGATAGGTCTCGATTTTGTCAATGCTACAATCTGCAACGCCATTTGTAATTAGTTGTTTTAATAGACTCAGTTTGTCTTGTTCATCAAGAAGCGTAATCGTTGCTTTATAATCCAGTGTTTTATGTTCTTTTCGTAAAATATCCAATCCCAGAGAATGAAACGTTGATACGGTTAATCCGCGGGTTTGTTTTTCGTTAAGTAAATGATTAACCCGGTTTTTCATTTCGCGGGCTGCCTTGTTAGTGAAAGTAACGGCGGCAATATGACGGCTGGCAATGCCTTGCTGAATCAAATAAGCAATTTTTTCGGTTATGACACGGGTTTTACCGCTACCCGCGCCAGCGAGCACCAGTAAAGGGTGGTCTATAATTTTAACCGCAGCTAATTGTTGTGAATTGAGTTTGCTCATTATCTTATGCTATTTTTCGACAGGGTTGGTAGAGCAGGAAAACCAAGAAATGATGCTGTTATTTATCAAATTTTGATGTAATAAATTGAGAGGTGGATATTTTCGATTTAATATGTCAAACAGAAGATTGTTACAACATTGTAAGTTTAATATTGTAAAGAACCACGAGTACTCTATGTTTAACATTCGGCAATTTTGCCTAAGCAGTTTTTTTCTGATAGTAATTAGTTGTCTGATTGATTTCAAGGCATCGCAAGCCGACATTTCTCCCATATTTAAACCGGTTCAAGCCCTTTCCGCCAATGAATTAGCAGTGATTGTCAATGATGCTGATCCTCTCAGCAAGCAAATTGCTAATTACTATCAAAAGAAACGCCATATTCCAGACGAGCAGATTTTGCATATCAATTTTTCGCCTAATCGGGCTATTCTACCAAAACAGGAGTTTGAGAGTCTGAAACAGCAAGTCGATGCACAAACGCCTCAACATGTTCAGGCATATCTTATAACCTGGTTGCAGCCCTTTCGGGTAGAGTGCATGTCAATTACGACAGCATTCGCGGCAGGATTTGATCCGGCATTTTGTGCAGGTGTTTGTGCTGAAACACGTAATAGCCCCTATTTTGCATCAGATACAGAAAAGCCTTTTAAAACATTCGGCTGGAGGCCAACCATGGCTTTGGGGGGTGACAATTTTGATGAAGTAAAGCAAATGATTGATAACGGGGCGGCTGCAGATTATTCACATCCGCAAGGCTCCGCATACTTATTAAAAACATCTGATCAGGCACGAAGTTCACGCGCGGCAAATTTTCCTGAAATTGCTAAAAAATTGCAAATTTATTGGTCAGTCAACTACCTTGAACAAGACTATATAACCGGTAAACAGGATGTGATGTTTTATTTTACCGGCCTAAGCCGGGTGCCGCATTTGACTGATAACCATTACTTGCCTGGGGCAGTAGCAGACCATCTAACTTCAACTGGCGGAGTGATGACTAAAAATGACCAGATGAATATTATGGAGTGGCTGAAAGCAGGCGTGACTGCAAGTTATGGGACTGTTATAGAGCCTTGTAATTATCCAGCCAAATTTTCTAATCCGGGTATCTTAATGTATTATTATTTAAAAGGCAGTTCCTTGATTGAAGCTTATTGGAAAAGTGTCGCCCAACCTGGACAAGGCATATTTGTTGGGGAGCCTTTGGCAAAGCCGTTTGCATATCCCTCAGCCAACAAGATGCAAATTCATTAGGGTGACTGAGAAATGATTAACTCAGCCGTTCATCACTGATTTCCGTTTGAATGCGGTAGTCATAAAGTTGGGTATGGCTGAATTGATCGTTTAAGGCCTGAACTAAGTCATTGGTTTGTTTAATCATACCAAGCAGCTTTTTACGATTCTTTTTAGTTTTACCTACCGGATTACCTATCGGCAGCAAAATTCGCCAGAAATTAAGGCCTTTTTCAAATAAACCTGCTAGGTCTTCGGGTAGATTTAGCTGTTTTTGGCGTTTATATAAATGAGTCAAGATAAATTTAGCATGAAAGCGGCTTACAATAATATGAAAAGGAATCAACACAGCTAAGAATCCCAGAATAATGACCGGTCCGGTGATGGGGTTAAAAAACAAATCCAATACGCCTCCAGCAATTTCTGCAAATAAAATCAACATGATAATGAATCCAATCACGATTAATGTTGTGGCATTGGTTCGTTCTTTCCAAATGGCGATGGCATTTTCTACTTCGTTAAAAATAACGTCATCAATATTACGGATGCTTTGTTCCAAATTTGCCAATATGCGGTAAGTGCGGACATGATTAAGCTCGCCGACACGCTGATCTATTAATGAGGTGTCAGCTCCTTGGGATAACACCAGAAACTGACCGGTATGAATACCAAGTTCTGCAAGCCTTCTTTGCCATGCGGCAGAGATTTCATGACTTTTAAGAGGATCAATTGCTATTTCGGAGTGATCAATAATGAACAAAAACTTATTGGAATCCTGTTGCTCAACAATATCGGTAATTGAATCACTAATCACTTCAGGAGCAGCTTCAAACAAGTCGGTAAAGACCAATACTAAATCCGAGATTTCAATGACATGTTTTCTGAGCAGGATAGTGGCGGCATTTTCCGTTGCCGGATTCAAAACCGGAGTATCAATGACTAATTTGTTTTTTAGGATATTGCTGTTGACGGTAAGTAATTCTAAATAGGAATTTAACTTATTGCCCTCACCTAATGCCACAAGATCAATTTCGCGGCCAATTTTATAAAAAGGCAAGCGATGATCTGCGTCAAGTGCAGTGCCTGGAAGGGTTGCTCCACCGAGTTGAGGAGTGTATTGCAATACGGTGAATTTATGTCGGGTGGAATGCAGATTGACGCCAAGATATTGGTTAATAAATTCAGATTTAGCCGGAGAATAACCGCCCAAAGTACTGATTAATGGCCACCATGAGTATTTGCGGGCAGAAGTTTCTTCTTCGTCTAGCAGGCCCAACTCAAATTTGAATTGATCCAGTTCTTGAAAAACCTTGACCGTTTTTTGCAAAACGGGATCCGTGGTTGCAAATTGTTTTTCCAGATTAATAAGATGTTTGCTAACCGTTTTATCCGCCATGTGATTTAAGCCTTATTCTTATGTTAGGTTTCTCATAAAGCGCGAGTATACACCCATGTATTTTAAACAGAAAAATACTAATTAAATTCTTGGCGAAATGAATGCGATTTTCTAATATGCTAAAAACTTGAAGAAATTTGCGGCTTTGTTCAATGCAACATATTCGCGGATACTTTCAGCATCGGATTTCGTCATGCAGCTTGGGTTTGATAGTCCTGAATCAGTTGTACATTTAATGGTTATTATTCACGACACAGAGTATGGAGCTTAGCTTTGCTGATACAGGTAGAAAATTTTTTATCCTGATTGTATTCAATTTATCATTTAGCTTTTTATTGCCGGAAACCGTTAAGCAGTCATAGTTTGATTAGGCGGAATGCTGCCTGATTAACTTATTCCTTGATATTAAGGTCTTTTAGTTTGCGCGTCAGGGTGTTACGTCCGTATCCCAATAAAATGGCGGCTTCATGTTTTCTGCCATGAGTGTGTTTAAGGGCTGCTTCAATTAGAATCGTTTCAATTACAGGTATCGCTTGTTTGGCAATATCAATTTTTCCCGAGGATAATTGTTGTTTTATCCAATTATTAAAATAGCTTTCCCAATGGCTTTGTTCGGCAGAAACGGGTAGCTCTTGATTCGGTTGGATTAATTCAGGCGGCAAGTCTTCAATATGAATCTCACGTCCGGAAGCCATCACTGTCAACCAACGGCAAATATTTTCCAGTTGTCTGACATTGCCGGGCCATCTCAAACTGCTTAAAAGTTGTTCTGTTTCAGGTTTTAAGGATTTAATTTCGGTATTTAGTTCCTTGGCGCTTTGATACAGAAAGTGTCGCATCAAAAGTCCTATGTCTTGACGGCGGTCTCTTAAAGGGGGGATATGTATACGAATAACATTTAAACGATGGAACAAGTCTTCGCGAAAACGCCCC
>CAVUMJ010000024.1:0-3372 GCA_963741375.1 uncultured Pseudomonadota bacterium | reverse complement strand
AGAGGCAATGCGCTGGCTTATAAACCTAGTAAAAAACTAAAAATTAACGGATTGAAGCCACAACGCCCCAAGTTCAATGAGAAGTTTCGGATTGGCCTTCAATAACTCTTTTATCAACGTCAGAGTTGAGAATTCAGTCAGGTCAAGTGCAGAAACGGAATGTATAATTGCGTTAAAGCTTTTCATCAGGCAGCTCTTCAAGTATTCCTTGATATGGTAGTTGCGCTCGATACTCTTACCCGTCTTGGACGCTCTCCACTCCCTATCATAGGCCATCAACGCTTTCTTTGACAGATCCCCTTTTGCAATGCAGTCTGCTGCGACTTCTGCTGCGAGCCTTCCGGTGAACATCGCATTATAGATACCACCACAGGTAAGTGAATCAATTACTCGTCCTGCATCACCGACAAACATTTTAGATTATCTGCTAGGGTACTTTCAAGCAGCCGGCCAACAGAATCCCACCTACGATGCATTCAATAGTTTTTTACCGTGCGGAAATTTCTGTTTTACAAAACGGTCTAGATAATCCTTTACCCGGTGTCCTTTGCCGCTCTTTCTTCCGGAGATGCCGAATACCTTCATTTGCTGCTCGTTTTCCTTTAGGAAAAACCCAGAGCATCCTTTCAGGTGCAACTTCATTGCCGAGGTAGAAAATCGTGGCATGGGGGTTGATGTCAATATCGGTCATTACATACTGCATGCTCGATTTCAAATAAGTTGGGCACTTCAACCGCCGGAACAGGCAAGCTGAAAAGCCAACAAAAAATTAACAGCCAAAAGCGCATGGTTTTATCCTTCATAAATTTCATTGTTCTCAGTCTAGCCTGCCGATGTCATGGATGAGTTATAGTACAATATCGGTCATTATGAATTTAACTTTAACAAGAGGTTTCCATTGAGCGATCTACAGCAAGAAGTCATGAATTATAAGAGCGCTGGAGTAGATATTGTAGCTGGTAATGCTTTAGTTGAGCGGATTAAACCAATTGCCGCCAAAACCCAAATTAAGGGAGTGATGGCAGGGCTTGGTGGTTTTGGTTCGTTATTCGAGTTGCCTATGGAGCGTTACCGTCATCCGGTTTTGGTTTCCGGGACTGATGGAGTGGGTACCAAGTTGAAATTGGCTATAGAATTAAATCAACATAATACAGTTGGGATCGATCTGGTGGCAATGTGTGTTAATGATATTATCGTACAAGGTGCTGAGCCCTTATTTTTTCTGGATTATTTTGCAACAGGCAAGCTTGATGTCGATTCAGCCGCATCGGTTATTGCCGGTATCGGTAAGGGATGCGAGCTGGCAGGCGCTGCTTTGGTCGGTGGTGAAACTGCAGAAATGCCTGGAATGTATGCAGAAGGAGATTATGATTTAGCGGGCTTTTGCGTCGGTATAGTTGAGAAAGACCGTATCATAGACGGCAGTAAGGTTAAATCCGGTGATAAACTTATCGCTATTGCTTCTTCCGGGCCTCACTCAAATGGTTATTCTTTGATTCGTAAAATTGTGGATAAAACTAAAGTTTCGCTTGGCGACAGTTTTGGCGACAGAACTTTAGGCGAGGTTTTGCTGGAACCGACACGTATTTATGTAAAAGCCTTGTTAGAGCTTTTTAAAGTGGTTGATGTTCATGCTTTGGCCCATATTACCGGCGGAGGCATAACTGAAAATTTACCCAGAGTGTTGCCTGACGGCTTGGTAGCTAACGTTAAACTGACGGCTTGGCAAATGCCGGAGATTTTTATATGGCTAAAACAGCACGGAAATATTACCTTGGCTGATTTGTTGGTGACTTTTAATTGCGGGATAGGGATGATAGTTTGTGTGGGCAGTGAGGATGAAATAACTACGTTGGATGCTTTGGCCAAGCTGGGAGAAAAAGCATTTACAATAGGTGAGATTTCAACTGCAGTTAATGGTGATAACAGAGTAAATTATCTTTAAAAAAGCCTGTTAATTTATGCTGGCCGATGCTTGAATTGCTGTCTTATGCTAAGCTAAGACAGCAAATAAATGGCGTCCCCAGGGGGGTTCGAACCCCCGTTACCGCCGTGAAAGGGCGGTGTCCTAGGCCACTAGACGATGGGGACTAAGACTTGTTTGGATTTTGCCCTGCACAGCCAAGTGCGGACAACTTGTTAGAATTGTTCAAGCCAAATAATTGGCGTCCCCAGGGGGGTTCGAACCCCCGTTACCGCCGTGAAAGGGCGGTGTCCTAGGCCACTAGACGATGGGGACTAAGACATTAATTTAAACTCGTTTCATTAAAGCGATCTGTTTGGTGGAGCCAAGCGGGATCGAACCGCTGACCTCTTGCATGCCATGCAAGCGCTCTCCCAGCTGAGCTATGGCCCCTCAGTCAAGTCGACACATTATACAGATTGTTTTATTTTTGTCTAGGACTACTTGGTTAAATTGCTATGAATAAATACGATTGCTCGTTCTATCCTATTCAGAGTGTTTGGTTTTCCCAGCAATGATAAAGTGATATCAATAGCAGGTGAAACACCGCATCCACAAAGCGCAACCCTTAAAGGTTGAGCAACTTTGCCTAAACCAAGTTGTAATTGTTCTGCACAATTTAGGACGATTTGATGCAAAACTTCTGCTTCCCAGTTGTCTACAGTATTAAATTGATTCCTCAAAAATTGAAGCACTGCGGCGCTTTCCGGTTTGAAATTCTTTTTGACGGAGTTTTCATCGTATTCGGAAAAGTCTTGATAAAAATACTGGCTTTGCGAAGCTATCTCGGTCAGAGTTTTACAGCGTTCTCGTTGCGCTTTGACTATTTCCGTCAAGGCGGGTCCTTGTGAAATATCCAGCCCCAATCTTGCCATATGCCAGTCTAAATGTTTGGCGACTAATGCAGGGTCGCTATGCATCAGATACTGATGATTAAGCCATAATAGTTTTTCAGGATTAAACGTTGAGGCGGCAACATTGACTTTTTCAAGTTCAAAATTTTGAATCATTTCATCAATACTGAATATTTCCTGATCGCCATAGGACCATCCTAGCCGTACTAAATAATTTAATAATGCTTCCGGTAAGTAACCGTCATCCCGATATTGCATGACGCTAACAGCGCCATGACGCTTTGACAGTCTGCCGCCATCCGAGCCTAAAATCATTGGAACGTGAGCATAAATCGGTAAATTGGCATTTAGAGCTTTAAGAATATTAATTTGTCTTGGAGTGTTATTGACATGATCATCGCCGCGGATAACATGGGTAATTTGCATATCCATGTCGTCAACCACAACTGTCAGATTGTAAGTAGGCGAGCCATCGGAGCGGGCGATGATCAGGTCGTCCAATTCGCTATTGGCAAATACTATTTTGCCTTTAACCAGATCATCAATTAATACTTG
>CAVUMJ010000023.1:0-9141 GCA_963741375.1 uncultured Pseudomonadota bacterium | reverse complement strand
GCATGATCGGGAATGCCGTTATGCAAACGCAAAGCGTTGGAAAGATTTTTGGCTTCCGGGTCAGGATAACGATTTAGCCGGCTGCTTTGCAGTGATTGCAACCAAAGTGACTGTATATGTTCAGGCCAGGAATAAGGGTTTTCCATGGCGTCCAGCTTGATGAAGTTTTTTGCATCAGCAACATGGTAAGCCGACATGTCCAGAATTTCTCTGCGAAAAAGTTTGGATGGCAGGTTTTCTATCATAGGCATGTTAAACTTTGCGTTATAACCGGTATTCAGCAGATCGGGCATGGGCTGTCAAACCTTCGCCACGCGCCAGTACCGATGCTATTTTACCTAAAGATTGTGCGCCGGCGGCGGAGCAGTTAATCAGGCTGCTGCGTTTTTGGAAATCATAAACACCCAAGGGTGAAGAAAAACGGGCTGTACTGGATGTAGGAAGCACATGATTTGGGCCGGCACAATAATCACCCAAGGCTTCCGCAGTATATCGACCCATGAAAATCGCTCCGGCGTTACGAATTTGCCGGCAAAGCAGATCAGGTTCCGCGACTGATAGTTCCAGATGTTCCGGAGCGATGGTATTAGCAATGTCGGCAGCTTGCTGCAGATTGTTAACATGAATAAATGCGCCTCTGCCGGATAGTGAAGCGGCTATGATTGCAGCCCGTTCCATTTCAGGGAGAAGTTTGTTTAAGCTTAATTCAACCCGATTCAGGAAATCTGCGTCAGGCGAAATCAGAATCGCTTGGGCATTCTCATCATGTTCGGCTTGTGAGAACATGTCCATGGCTATCCAATCAGGGTTGGTTTCACCATCACAAATAATTAAAATTTCCGAAGGGCCGGCAAACATATCAATGCCAACCTGACCAAAAACCAGTTTTTTAGCTGTGGCGACGTAAATGTTGCCCGGACCAACAATTTTATCAACCGCCGGTATTGTTTCTGTTCCGTATGCCAGTGCGGCAATAGCTTGAGCGCCACCGATGCAAAAAATTCTGTCCACCCCGGCAATATATGCCGCCGCCAAAACCAGGGAATTGGTTTCCCCGTGAGGCGTTGGCGTGACCATGACCAGCTCTCCTACTCCTGCTACTTTTGCCGGAATGGCATTCATCAAAACGGTTGATGGGTATGCGGCTTTACCGCCGGGCACATAAAGACCGACTTTGTCGAGAGCCGTGACTTTTTGGCCAAGGATGCTGCCGTTTTCTTCCTGATATTGCCAGGACTGCAGCTTTTGGTGTTCGGCATAGGCGCGAATTTGGTTGGCCGCGGTTTGCAGCGCTAAGCCCTGTTCGCCGGAAATGGATTTCCAGGCGGCTTCCAGCGATTGCTTATCCATTTCTAATTCCGCACTATTGCTGATACGGCAATGATCAAATTGGTTGGTGTAATTAATCAGGGCTTGATTGCCGTTTTGACGAATAGCCGTAATAATATCCAGCACCTGTTTGTGGATTTCCAGATCTTCACCGTCATTCCATGACAATAGATTGCGGAGTTGGGTATTGAATTTTTCAGAAGTGCCGTCTAGGCGGTTCATCTTAATTGCGTTCATGCTGTCACCTTTGGCTTACAGTCTTTTCCAATTGGTCTATCAATACCTGAATAGCTTGATGTTTCATTTTCATGGCGGCTTTATTGACTACCAGTCTGGACGTAACGTTGGTTATGAGTTCTTTAGGTTCAAGGCCATTAGCTTTAAGGGTGTTTCCCGTATCAACCAGATCAACGATACAATCGGCAAGTCCAACCAGGGGCGCCAGTTCCATTGAACCATAAAGTTTAATGATTTCCGCCTGAATACCCAAACCGGCAAAATATTGCTGGGCAATTTTAACGTATTTGGTGGCGACTCGAAGCCGTCCGGAGACCGGCTGCGCATTAATCAGGCTGGCCGTCATTAGCCTGCAACCCGCTATGCCCAGATCCAAAGGTTCATAAAGGCTTTCCGCACCATGTTCCAGTAAGACATCTTTCCCGGCAATACCAAGGTCGGCCGCGCCGTATTCTACAAAAGTCGGGACATCGGTTGCTCTGATAATCACCAATTGAATATCGGAACGGCTGGTTGGCAAAATCAGTTTGCGGCTTTTTTCAGGATCTTCGAGTGGCGTGATGCCGGCTTCTGCCAGCAAAGGCAATGCTTCTTCGTAGATGCGGCCTTTAGAGACAGCAATAGTTAACATGATTTCCTAATCCTTAACGTGGAATACGGCGAATACAGGCGCCCAATTGGGTCAGTTTTTCTTCTATATGGTCATAGCCACGGTCGATATGATAAATTCTATCCACCAGAGTTTCACCTTTGGCAACCAGGCCTGCCAAAACCAGACTTGCAGATGCGCGCAGATCAGTAGCCATCACCGGAGCAGCGGTTAATTGTTCGGTGCCTGTGCAAATTGCGGTATTCGATTCCAGTTTAATTTGAGCGCCCATTCGCTGCAACTCCTGAACATGCATAAAACGGTTTTCAAAAACTGTTTCAGTGATTAAGCCTACGCCTTCAGCAACTGAATTCAGTGCGGTAAATTGCGCCTGCATATCAGTTGGGAATGCCGGATAAGGGGCAGTGCGGAGAGTAACGGCTTTAGGCCGCTTGCCGTGCATGTCCAGTTCAATCCAGTTATCGCCTGTGATAATACTGGCGCCGGCTTCTTTTAGTTTAGCTAAAACCGCATCCAGAATGTGCGGATTGGTGTTTTTTAATTTAACCCGGCCTCTACTAATGGCCCCAGCGACCAAATAGGTGCCTGTTTCAATTCGATCAGGCAAGATATCATAGTGTATGTCTTTGGCGGATAGACTTTCTACGCCTTCGATTTCCAGAATATCCGTGCCAATACCATTGATTTTGGCGCCCAATTTATTCAGAAAATTGGCTAAATCGGAAACTTCCGGTTCTTTGGCGGCATTTTCAATAATGGTTATGCCTTCAGCAAGCGTTGCAGCCATCAAAATATTTTCAGTGCCGGTGACAGTAATTTTATCCAGCACCAGATGGCAGCCTTTCAGACGTTTCGCAGTGGCGTGAATATAACCGGCTTCAACCTGAATTTTAGCGCCCAATTTAATCAGCGAATCGATATGAATATCAACTGGACGCGTTCCAATCGCGCATCCGCCGGGCAAAGATACATGAGCTTCGCCAAATCTGGCCAGCAAAGGACCTAAAACCAGAATGGAAGCTCGCATGGTTTTAACCAGTTCATACGGTGCTTCATATCTATTAATGCTGCTGGAGTCGACTTCAATATTCATTTTTTCGTCGACCATTAACCCCACGCCCATTTGCCCTAATAGTTCCATGGTTGTAGTGATGTCATGCAGATGCGGAATATTACCGACGCTTACAGGATGTTTAGCCAGCAAAGTGGCGGCCAGAATCGGCAAAGCAGCATTTTTGGCGCCGGAAATACGCAGTTCACCGGAAAGTGGTTTACCGCCGGTGATCAATAATTTATCCATATTTAAGTCAGTTTGGTTTAATTTAAAATATAACTAGTTGCCTAGTTGGGAACGCTGTCGAAATATTCATTGTCGTCAAAGCCGCTAAGTTTAGCCAGAGCAAGAATCTGCTGCGGTATGTTTTTAAAGCTGAGTTTGATTTTGTTGGCTTTGCTAAGTTTTATCCATTCAATCATTAATGCCAAGCCGGCGCTGTCAGTAGCTTCAACTTTAGCAAGATCGATGCAAATACTGTCAATCCCTTTTAGAAATGCAAATGACCGCGGCGAATTTTTGTCGATACTGTTAAATGTTAGGCAGCCTTCAACACTATAGTTGCCAGGTGATAATTCAGTCACTGTTAATTTTGACATTATTTGCCTTCGGCTTTATTCAGAAAAAACTTGCCAATCATTTCTTCAAGAATGATGGCCGAACTGACATTTTCAATTTTACTTTTGTTTTTTAAAAATTGACCGGATATGCCTGGTCCTGGATCAATGCTCACATATTTTTCGCCTAGCAGGCCTGCGGTATAAATACTGGCTCCCGAGTCATCCGGCAAGTTGTCGTATTTAGATTCAATGTGCATTTCCACTATTGACTCATGGCTTTCCCGATCTAAACTGATTGAGGTGACGCGGCCTATTTTGACCCCTGCAACTGAGACGGGAGACTTGACCTTCAGTCCGCCGGAGTTTTGAAATCTGGCTATGACCGTGTAGGTGTCGCCGCCAGTATAATTGCCGAGGTTACTGACTTGAAAAGCCATATAGAATAAGGCGGCAATACCGCTGGCGACAAAAAGACCGACTAGGGTGTCTTGAGTCTTGGAGTGCTGCATGTTAAATGTCTCCGAACATGAGTGCTGTTAAAATGAAATCGAGCCCCAAAATAGAAAAGGCCGAGTTGACAACTGTGCGGGTGGTGGCCCTGCTGACGCCTTCTGAAGTGGGAATGGCGTCATAGCCTTCAAACAAAGATATCCAGGAAACTACGAAACCGAAAACCACGCTTTTAATTACCCCGTTGATAATGTCTTCTTGAAAATCGATAGTAGCCTGCATTTGTGACCAAAAAGCCCCATCATCAACACCAAGCATGCTTACCCCGACCAAATGCCCGCCCATTATGCCCACGGAACTGAATAAAGCAGCTAACAGAGGCGTGGAAATAATACCGGCAAGAAATCTAGGAGAAATGATGCGCCTGATAGGGTCTACAGCCATCATCTCCATGCCCGAAAGTTGTTCTGTGGCTTTCATTAAACCGATTTCCGCGGTTAATGCCGATCCTGCCCGGCCGGCAAACAGTATTGCCGAGACCACCGGTCCCAGTTCGCGCACTAGAGAAGCGGCAACCATTAAGCCCAAAGATTCTGCTGCGCCAAAATCAGTCAGAATGTAATAGCCTTGCAAACCTAATACCATGCCGACAAACAGGCCGGAAATGCTGATAATCAAAAAGGATAAAACTCCTACCGAATATAATTGCTTGATTATCAGACTGGGCCGCAGCATCACGTCCCCAATGCCGGAGACGGTATGCAGCAGGAAATAAAAGGCGCGGCCAAGTTTGGCAAAACTACTACGGGTATTCTTTCCAAGATTCGCTAATAATTCAAGCATTTTAGGATTGTCCCTGCTTGGGTGATGTAAATAAGTCAGTAAGGTAGTCTTGGGCCGGGTAATGAAAGTGCACCGGACCGTCGGCCTTGCCGTTCATGAATTGCTGTACCCATTCCGAGTCTGATTCCTGTATTTGTTGAGGTGTGCCGTGTCCTACAATTTTACCTTCCGAAAGTACGTAAATATAATCGGCAATCCCGGCAGTTTCCTGAACATCGTGTGAGACGATGATACTGGTTAAACCCAGAGTGGTATTGAGAGCTTTGATTAAATGCACGAGAGCGCCCATGGAAATGGGATCTTGGCCGGTGAACGGCTCGTCATACATGATCATCATCGGATCAAGAGCAATGGCGCGCGCCAGAGCAACGCGTCTGGCCATGCCGCCGGACAATTCGTTCGGAGTCAAGTCTCTGGCCCCTCTTAAACCTACCGCGTTTAACTTCATTAAAACCAAGGTTCTGATCATTGATTCAGATAATTTGGTATGTTCTCGAAGCGGAAAGGCGACATTGTCGAAAACATTCATGTCTGTTAAAAGCGCACCGCTTTGAAACAGCATGCCCATGCGTTTTCTGAGGGTATATAAATCGGTAGTTTTCAGGGTATGAACATTTTGTCCGTCAACATAAACCTGGCCGTTGTCAGGTGAAAGCTGTCCGCCAATCAGTTTAAGCAGCGTGGTTTTGCCCGTGCCGCTTGGTCCCATGATGGCAGTAATTTTGCCGCGTTGGATATTTAGACTGATATCGTCAAAAATTGGCCTTTGTGATCTGGAAAAGGACAGATTTTTAATCGTAACAATATTATTTTCAAAACTTTTGGAATTAGCCATATGGCTTAATCATGGGATTTATTTAGTAAAGGGGTGCTATTTTGTATGAGTCACCAAGAATAAGTCAATGACTTAGGATGAAATGTTTGTTAATAACATGCAATAATAGTTCCTAAATTTAGTAATATAATTCTCGGAGCAGTTTTTTTAGTGAGTCAAGATTCCAATCTTCAAACACTGGCCTTAGCAGTCATACAGGCGGAAGCACAGGCAGTTTTGGCGCTAGCGGAGCAGATCAACGAACAGTTTGTCCTGGCATGCCGCTTGATGTTGGCGTGTAAGGGGCGGGTGGTGGTAACGGGGATGGGTAAGTCCGGCCATATAGCCGGAAAAATAGCCTCAACACTTGCCAGTACCGGAACACCGGCATTTTTTGTGCACCCGGGTGAAGCCAGTCATGGTGATTTGGGTATGATAACCCGTCAGGATGTAGTGCTGGCATTATCCAATTCCGGTGAAACCTCGGAAATTTTGACAATCTTGCCTATTATAAAACGCCTGGGGGTGCCGCTGATTGCCTTGACAGGAAATCCAAATTCAACATTGGCAAATTTCGCCAATGCCCATATTAATGTGGCAGTGGAGCAAGAGGCTTGTCCGTTGGGTCTGGCGCCGACATCAAGCACAACTGCGGCGCTGGTAATGGGGGATGCGCTTGCCGTTTCCTTGTTGGAAACCAAAGGTTTTACCAGAGATGACTTTGCCTTGTCTCATCCTGGCGGTAGCCTGGGTAAACGTTTGCTCCTCATGGTCAGCGATGTCATGCATTCCGGCAGTCAAGCGCCATCAGTACAGGAAAATGCCTTAGTCAGTCATGCTTTATTGGAGATGACAGAGAAAAAATTGGGTATGACCGCGGTAGTGAATCAAGATAATCAAGTGGTTGGCATTTTTACCGACGGGGATTTGCGCCGTATGCTGGAAAAAAATTTGGATGTGCATTTAGCTTTGATCAATCAGGTGATGACGCGATTTTGCACAACGGTTAAAGCCGATATTTTGGCTGCTGAAGCCATGCAAATTATGGAAAATAAAAAAATTAACGCCTTGCTGGTTGTCGATGACCGCATGTGTATGCTTGGGGCGTTGAATATGCACGATCTGATCCGTGCGGGAATAGTTTAGTTTTAGATTTATGTTTGATTTGACCGCAGAACAACAAGACCGTATCAGATGCATAAAATTGTTGATCCTGGATGTTGACGGAGTGTTGACAGACGGGCGGCTGTTTTTTGATGATCAAGGCAATGAATTTAAATTTTTTCATGCCAGAGACGGGCTTGGCCTTAAAATGTTGCGCCAATCCGGAGTAGAGCTTGCCGTGATTTCCGGCCGCAGGTCTAACTCGGTATTGTTAAGAATGCAAAGCCTGGGCATCAAGCATGTTTATCAAGGATATGATGATAAACGTTTGGCGTTGGCGGAAATCTTAGAAAACTTGCAATTAAGCGCAGAGCAAGTGGCTTATGCCGGAGATGACTTGATAGATTTGCCTGTCATGACACGGGTAGGTTTCGCCATTGCGGTAAATGACGCGAATTTTGCTGTTAAGCGTTATGCCGCTTGGGTTACCCAAACCTGTGGAGGACATGGCGCGGTGCGGGAAATTTGCGATATGATTATGCAGGTTCAAGGCAGTTTTGAAGCTTGTTTGAAGGATTATTTATGAAGCGGCTGAGCGAATTTAAACTGCATTTATTAGTGGCTGTTGTTGCTTTGGCTTCTTGGAGATTAATTCAGTTGAATCAAGAACCTGAAGTTGTAGCGAAAACGGCTGAAAATAGTCCGGATTTCTTTAGCTTGGGTTACAACAAGCGGGAAACGGATGCGGAAGGTCTGGTCAAAAACGAATTATTCGCTGATAAAATGCAACACTTTAAAGCGGATGGTTCCACCAAACTTGATAAGCCAGTGATGAGTTTATTTAATGCTAATGGCGTTCCGCCTTGGATAATAAAGTCTGATAGTGGCGTCATGGCCGCTGATGGTGATAATTTACAATTGAATGGTCAAGCTATTATTAGTCGTGCGGCTTCGGAGAATACTAGAGCGTTGACGATCAACACTTCAGACCTGCGAGTTAAATTGAACAGTAATTATGCCGAAACCGATAAATGGGCAGAAATTATTAGCCCGCCTCACAAAACAACCGGGGAGGGAATGCAGGTGACGTTTGTGAGTCCTATTCACCTTAAGCTGTTGTCAAAGGTCAAAGGGTATTATGAATTTAAATAAAATAATGGCGCTAAGTTTATTATTAATTTCAAGAGCGGCATTGGCTTTGGAGGATGATGCTGATCAACCGGTTTTCATTGATTCAGATAAAGCTATTTATGATGAAAAAAAAGATACCAGCACCTATATTGGTAATGTTCATGCTATCCAGGGTAGTATTAAAATTGATGGGGATCAATTGGTTGTTTATATGAAGGCGGGTAGTATTGAGCATTTGGTTTCAACCGGAAATCCTTCCAAATTTAGACAGCTGCCTGAAGTGGGTAAAGAAGAAATTTACGGCGAAGGGCTGGTTAATACTTTTTACCCGGATAAAAACTTGTTGATTTTTGAGAAAAATGCCTCTGTCTGGCAAGGTGATGCTAAACAATCCAGCGAATATATCGAATACGATACTAAACTGTCTTTGTTGAAAGCCGGGAAAGGAGACAGGGTGCATTCCAAGATAACGCCTAAGGCCAAACCACAAGCCGCGAGTACCCAATAAAATTATGACCCGTTTGGTTTCAGATCAGCTCTATAAAAGCTACAACCATCGAAATGTTGTTGCCGGAGTCAGTTTACAGGTCAATTCAGGTGAGGTCGTTGGCCTGCTCGGGCCGAACGGCGCCGGCAAAACGACTAGTTTTTACATGCTGGTTGGACTCGTTCAGGCGGATAGTGGTGAAATTTATCTTGATGATCTTCGAATTACCCATCATCCAATGCATAGGCGTGCGCGTTTGGGTATTGGCTATCTTGCTCAGGAAGCTTCAGTGTTTCGTAAATTGAATGTTGAAGATAATTTGCGAGGTGTATTGCAATTGCGAGATGATTTAACTGATGGACAAATAGAATTATTGATTGATGAATTATTAACCGAGTTTGGTGTTGCACATCTCCGCCGGCAAAAGGCGGTTGGCTTATCAGGCGGAGAACGGCGGCGGGTTGAAATTGCCAGAGCTTTGGCGTCTAACCCTCAGTTTATTTTGCTGGATGAACCTTTCGC
>CAVUMJ010000022.1:0-5668 GCA_963741375.1 uncultured Pseudomonadota bacterium | reverse complement strand
TAAATCACCTTGCCGCTGGCGTCAACCTGAAACAACGGAAAATCGTTTTGGGTCAGGGTATAGTTAGAGCCCCCGGTTCCGGAGCCGGAAGGCATGGCGGAGAAAATCTGACCGGAGGCGTTGCTGCTGTTTTGTCCCGGATTGATCTGGTTGGTGATGCGGGCGTCCACCCCGGCGCTGAAATGGCAGGAAGCGCAAGCCTGGCCGTCGCTGCCGGCCTGGGTATCCCAAAATAAAGCCTTACCCAAGGCGATGGCCACACTTTTGTTGGCGACAATAGGCTGCGGACCATCAGTCAGACCCGGCACGGGCGGTATCGGCACGTTTTGCAAAGATACCGGCGCCGGGCCGTGAGCAAACGCGGTTTGGCCAGCCAACAGGGCTCCGGAAAGAAACAGATTAAAATTCACGCGCATTGTTTACCACCTGGGATAGATGTGTTTGTAAAAACCGAAAGTTCCTGGCGCCGCCGCTGTCATGGACTGATACTGCTGGCTGCGGCTGGTTGCACATCCGATTAAACCGCTTTTACTTTGCTAACAAAAGCAAAATACATGCCTTAATTAAGTTTAAAGATGGTTTCACAGTAAGAATCAATTCGGCAAACGTTTAAACTTATAAAATATAAGGAATTATCGATATTGGAGAACAAACCTCTGCCTGCAACTGTTTTTAGTTGTGGATTCGACGCGACCCTGGTTTATGGATGCCAAAAATTAAACTGTGTTATTTAACTTTTTTCTATGGAGGTTTTTACAGCACATGCATAAATTATTATCAATTACCCGCTCAATCTCCTGTTTTATCAGGAGATATTTATAAGCGCGGTGATTAAAAAATAGCTTATTATTCATATGCTTATGTGGTTATATCGTCGGTTCGCGACCAGACCGAATGTAAAGGCCAAAAAAATTGAACTATGTTATTTAACCTAATTCTATATTTGTTTCGGTTACTGCAATAAATCATTTATCGCTGTCTGATCCTGTCCTGATCTGGGGGACACTCGGCAAAATAACAGCTCTAAAAATACTCAAAGCCTAATCATCAATTTTTCCGTTATTCATATTGTTTATATCGGTTATAATCAGTTGATAACTGACGAAAACTTGAGGGCATAGCAGTGATTTTGATGGTCGATTCAGTAAAACGTAAAAGGGGTAAGCCGAAAGGCCGTAATGTTGATAATCAAGCCATTACCGAAATTCAAGCTCTTTTGGGTAGTGAGCCTCGTCAAGCGGATTTTCTTATCGAACATCTGCATAAGATTCAGGATCAATACGGGTTTATTTCATCCGATCACCTCGCAGCCTTAGCTGCTGAAATGAAGTTGTCGCAAAGTCAGGTTTATGAGGTGGCTACTTTTTACCATCATTTCGATGTGGTTAAAGAGGGGCAAGAGCCGCCGCCGGCTTTAACAGTTAGAGTTTGCGAATCTCTCAGTTGCGCTATGGCTGGGGCGCATGAGTTAAGCCATACTTTGAAGGAGGCATTGGATCATGGTGTGCGGGTGCAAGCTGTTCCTTGTGTTGGCCGTTGCCAGCATGCGCCTGTGGCTGTCGTGGGTCAAAATCCGATTGATCATGCCAAGCCGGAATTGGTTTTACAAAGTATTGCCGCCAGACATGTCAAAGCTCCGGTCAGCGAGTATTTGTCTTTTCAGGATTATCAATCCGGCGGCGGTTATCAACTGTATCGGGATTGTTTGTCAGGAAAACGTACGCCGGATGAACTGATGGCTATTATGGAGGGTTCCGGATTGCGGGGCCTGGGAGGGGCCGGTTTTCCAGTGGGCCGTAAATGGCGGATAGTCAGTTCCCAGCCGCAGCCGCGGCTGATGGCGGTGAATATTGATGAAGGCGAGCCGGGCACCTTTAAAGACCGGCATTATCTGGAACGCGACCCGCATCGTTTTTTGGAGGGCATGTTGGTCGCCGCCTGGGCGGTAGGCATCAATAAAATCTATATCTATCTGCGTGACGAATATGCCGGTTGCCGGCATATTCTGCAGCAGGAAATTAAAAACCTGTATGAGCATCTTCCGGCGGCTTTACCGGAAATTCTGCTTCGGCGCGGCGCCGGGGCTTATATCTGTGGCGAGGAATCGGCCATGATAGAGTCCATAGAGGGCAAACGCGGCATGCCAAGGCTGCGTCCGCCGTTTGTTGCTCAAGTAGGTTTGTTTGGCCGGCCGACACTGGAACACAATATGGAGTCGGTTTACTGGGTGCGGGAGATAATCGAAAAAGGCGCTAACTGGTTTGCAGGACATGGCCGCAATGAACGTAAAGGTTTACGGTCATTTTCAGTTAGCGGCAGAGTCAAAAAGCCGGGCGTGCATTTAGCGCCTGCCGGTATCACTATTCGCGAACTGATAGAAGAATTTTGTGGCGGTATGCTGGATGGACATGAATTTTACGGTTATTTTCCGGGTGGCGCCTCCGGAGGCATGTTGCCGGCTACTTTGGATAATATCCCGCTGGATTTCGATACCCTGAATAGTTACGGTTGTTTTATCGGCTCTGCAGCGGTAATTGTCTTTTCAAGACACGATAAAGCCCGCGATCTGGCTTTGAATGCCATGCGGTTTTTCGCGGAAGAATCCTGCGGGCAATGCACGCCGTGCCGGGTTGGCACGGAAAAAGCGGCCGCTTTGATGGAAAAAGCCGTTTGGGATCAGGGCCTATTGGAAGAATTATCTACTGTCATGACCGATGCATCTATTTGTGGCTTGGGGCAAGCGGCACCAAACCCACTACGTTGCGTGATGAAATATTTTTCGGATGAATTAAAATGAACGCTGCTTTAAATACAATCGCCTTTACTCTCAATGACCAACGTATAGAAGCCTGGTCCGGAGAATCCATATTACAAGCCGCCCAGCGTCATGGCATTGATATTCCCCGGCTTTGCTATAAGGAAGGTTTAAGACCGGATGGCAATTGCCGGGCATGTGTCGTGGAGATCCTGGGTGAACGGGTATTGGCGGCCTCCTGTAGCCGTGCTCCAACCCAGGATATGGTAGTTTACGCAAATAACCAGCGAGCAGTAACGGCACAAAAAATGGTGCTTGAACTATTGCTTGCCGATCAACCGGAAAACTCCTATAAATCCGAAAATGAGGTCAAACTTTGGGCGAATAAACTGGGTGTAAGCAGTTCCCGGTTTCAGCCTGGATTTTCTCCTGAAGCTGATCATTCCAATCCGGCAATTGCGGTTAATCTGGATGCCTGTATTCAATGTAACCGTTGCTTAAGGGCTTGCCGGGAAACCCAGGTTAATGACGTGATTGGCTTGTCGTTTCGCGGCAGTCATACCCGGATTGTGTTCGATCAAGGCGATGTCATGGGAGAGTCGACTTGTGTGTCCTGCGGCGAGTGCGTGGAAGCTTGCCCGACTGGCGCCTTATCTCCCGGCAACGGCGCGGGGGTGGTGACGCCCGAAAAGAGCGTTGATTCGGGTTGTCCGTTTTGCGGCGTCGGCTGTCAACTGACTTATCACATCAAAGATAATAAAATCATTAGTGTCACCGGCCGGGATGGCCCGGCTAATCATGGCCGCTTATGTGTGAAAGGCCGCTATGGTTTTGATTATCCCGCCCACAAGCACAGGCTGACCAAGCCGTTGATTCGTAAAGCCGGAGTTGCTAAAGACCCGCATGTAGAATTAGACCCGGCCAATCCTTTTGCGGCTTTCCGCGAAGCCGGTTGGGATGAGGCTTTGGATTTTGCTGCGGCAGGTTTGAAAAAGATTAAAGCCCGGGATGGCGGCGCTGCGCTGGCTGGTTTTGGTTCGGCCAAGGGCAGTAACGAAGAGGCTTACTTGTTCCAAAAACTGATACGAACCGGTTTTGGCGTCAATAATGTCGATCATTGCACCCGCTTATGCCATGCTTCGTCGGTGGTGGCGTTGTTGGAGGGGGTGGGTTCCGGTGCGGTTTCCAATCCAATTTCAGATGTTCAGTATGCCGAAGTCGTTATCGTCATAGGCTCCAACCCTATAGTCAACCACCCGGTCGCGGCTACTTTCATCAAAAACGCCGTGAAGGCAGGTTCCACTAAATTAATTTTAATGGATCCAAGAAAAACGGAATTTGCCAGACATGCCGCCTACTATTTATCTTTCAAGCCGGATACCGATGTGGCGATGCTCAACGCCATGATCAATGTCATTGTCACCGAGGGGCTGGTCGATGAAGAGTTTATCAAAAATCGTACCGAGAACTATCAGGCTTTAAAACAAAACATTATCGGGTACACCCCGGAAGCCATGTCGCCGATTTGCGGCATTGACTCTCAAACTCTACGGGAAGTAGCCAGACTTTACGCCACTTCCAAAGGCTCCATGATTTTCTGGGGCATGGGGGTGTCTCAGCACGTTCATGGCACCGATAATGTGCGTTGCCTGATTGCGCTGGCCATGATTACCGGGCAGATAGGCCGGCAAGGCGCCGGTCTGCATCCGCTTCGCGGCCAGAACAATGTGCAGGGAGCTTCCGATGTAGGCTTGATCCCAATGTGTTTTCCGGACTATCAACGGGTGGATAACCCGGTTGCACACAGCAAATTCGAAAAGTTGTGGCAAACCAAACTGGATGACAAACCCGGCTTAACGGTGGTGGAAATTATTGACGCCGCCTGCGCAGGTAAAATCAAAGGCATGTATATTGAGGGCGAAAATCCTGCCATGTCTGACCCAAACAGCAATCACGCCCGTGAAGGCTTGGCGCATCTGGAACATCTGATCGTTCAGGATATTTTTATGACGGAAACTGCCTATTACGCAGATGTGATTTTGCCGGCTTCCGCTTATGCGGAAAAAACGGCTACGTTTACCAATACCGACCGGATTGTGCAACTTGGCCGCCAAGCTGTGACCCCGCCCGGTGAAGCCAGACAAGATTTGTGGATTATTCAGGAAATTGCCCGCAGACTTGGTCTGGACTGGAATTATCAGCACGCCAAAGATGTGTTTGAAGAAATGCGTCTGGCTATGTCTTCGATTAGCGGTATTACCTGGGAGCGCCTGGAAAATGAAGGTTCAGTGACCTATCCTTGTGAAAAAGAGGGCGACCCTGGTCAGCCGGTGATTTTTACCGAAAGTTTTCCACGTCCTTCAGGTCTGGCGAAACTGGTTCCGGCTGATATTATTCCTGCCGATGAGCGTCCTGATCACAGCTATCCTACAGTACTGATTACCGGTCGTCAGCTGGAACATTGGCATACCGGTTCCATGACGCGCAGAGCTTCGGTGCTGGATATTATCGAGCCTGCTCCTACTGTCAGCATACATCCTTTAGATTTGGAAGCGCTAGGCGCGGATGCCGGTGATGTGCTGACTGTTGAATCCCGGCGCGGTCAGGTATCTTTGTTCGCCAGAGCAGACCACGGCATCCAAAGAGGCACGGTCTTTATTCCCTTTTGTTATTACGAAGCTGCAGCAAACAAACTGACAAATCAGGCCCTTGATCCATACGCTAAAATCGCCGAGGTGAAATATTGTGCGGTCAGGTTAAGCAAAGGCGGACAAGTCAGTTCAGACCTTGGTTATCATAGTGAGCCTGAATTGGCTTGATCAGTCTGTGAAGCCCGCCTGTATTTTTAATCAGGCGGGTTTCGATTAACGCCAACACACCTCTCAAAGTAATTAGCTTGGGGTCTAGTTGTTT
>CAVUMJ010000021.1:0-11384 GCA_963741375.1 uncultured Pseudomonadota bacterium | reverse complement strand
AACTATCCAATCCGCGGGAATAGGTGGAATAGGTATGATATATAACATTGCCTTCCTTAACGAAGGCGCTCAACCCAGGCATATCGCGTGTATAGGTGGGAATATCTGTGCCAGTCATGGCCGCGATTTGCGCCATGGGACTATCGCCGCCTTCTTCATTCCATGCCGTCACATTTTTCCCGCGCGCAGGCCCAGCAACCATCGCTGGTTGCGGCTGGTAGTTATAAACGACGCCTCCGTTACATTGTTGTTCTTCTGAAAACCACACATTGAAATCAGCATTAAAATCGCTGCCGGCGGACGATGCCCATGGGAAGCTCCAACCCATGCGCTTTTTATAGATTTGTAATTTGGCAAGGGAAGCTCGTGAAACTGCCCAAAGCATGACATCGTGGTTGGCCAAATGGACGGCGATACCGTTGAAGCCATCGGCTATCGATGAACAAGATGGGCAGCCCGCCGTGTAATCGGGCCCAAACATAAAATGATAGACAAGAAGCTGTGAGCGTCCTTGAAAAAGATCAGTCAGGCGCATCAGACCATTCTCGGTTTCAAACTTGTATTCCTTATCAATTTTCACCCATGGCAGCTCCTGGCGCATTTTAGCTACTTCATCACTACGCCGAGTCAATTCCTTCTCTTTTTCAAGAAGACTCAGGCGCGCGGCAAGCCATTTATTTCTATCTGTAATAACGTGTTTCATGTTCAGACTCCTTTGTTGAATGATGCTTGTTGGATCGAATTTTCAGTAGATGCATGAATATCAGACAAATATAACGAGGCTACGCAAATAGTTATAAGGGCCCAGCGCAGATGGTTGGATTCGATGACCGATAATTCAAATCCGGTGAACAGCGCTACATAGTCCGCCGAACACAGGGGACATGTTGGTATTAGCACCAACATGGAGCCGGGAATAATCCATGTCGTAATCTTTTTGATGTTTTTATTTTTTGACCCAGACTGATGTTGGGTTGAGCAAGCACAAGATTTTGGCATCTTCAGATCGCCTTAGGCAGCTTTCCAATTGCAGGGTCCCGTTTTGGCGCTAAGGGCTTTGCCCGTTTCAAGCATGGATTTGAGGTTGGAAAGCACACGCGGCCAGCCTTGCGATATGTGGCCCGCCATATAAGCACTGAGTTTACTGTGCGTAACACTCAGGCGGACAAAATTCTCGATTGTCTCAATTTCAAAGACCACCTGTGATTCATCAGATAATCGCTCCGCTTCGGCCCAGCTAAGGACCAAACGGTTAGGCGGCGTGCTTTCAAGCACTTTGCCAATAACATTCACCGACTGATCACTGTTTCGCAGCATTCTCCACTCTGCCCCTATTTTCCAATCGGAAACAAGCTGTTGTCCCCAATATTGTCGGGTAAACTCGGGCGATGTAATGGCTTGCCACACTTTTTCCGGCGTGGAATTGATGTACGTGGTGTAAATAAAATCAGGGCTAGTCATGTTATTCTCCCATTGCAGTTATTGTGTGTTCTGATTGATCACTTTTTATTCTTAGTGTCTGCATTTAACGCTTGTTTGAGATTGTCCAGTGCTATAAGGCGCTTTTGCTCAAACTTTCCGATCCAGCGTACGTAGATTTCGTTAATTGGCACTGGATTCAAGTAATGCAGTTTTTCACGGCCCAGCTTCTTTGTGACGACAAGATTAGCATCCTCCAATATCCCGAGATGCTTGGTTACCCCCTGACGACTTATGCCATGTCCTTCACATAGCTCGCTTAGCGTAAGGCCATTTTTGGCACGAAGCCTGTCCAGCAATTCGCGACGGCTTGCATCCGCCAAGGCCTTAAAAACTTTGTCATCATTCATGACTGAATTATATGCAACTATTTAGTTGCATGTCAAGCTAAAAACACAAATCGCCAAGATGTTCGTGCTGCGGCGGAGAAATGTGGATTGTTAAAACTCGAAACCCCGCCGTTCATACGTAGTAAGATCATGACTGCTGGCCAACCGCGCTGACGGAAAAACTGGTTATGTAAACGATCAGGTCGAACGGCAAAGCGCTCATCGGTGAAGGCAGCTTCGGTCGGCCAAAATCAAGGCTATAATACCCTCAAAGTGACCGTTTCCAATGCAATCGACGGATCGGTCATCTCCACCCAGGCTAGTTCTTGAGTCTTGGCTGTAAACAAGCCCTTTTGACTCAAAAACTCCGAAAAGCTATTTTCTTATGTTAAAGTATAACGTCAGCGCTGTGTCCGCCGGGCTTGTCCAACAAACGGTTCAGATTGTGGTTCGCGCTGCTCACACAATCTAACCTGATTCGTTAGGCTGCTCGTTAATTCTATCAACTTCCATCAGGAGCCACCATGACCATCAAAGGTAGCTGTCACTGCGGAAGAACTAGCTTCGAAATAAATGGTGAGATACCTGGCCAGCTCACACGTTGCACTTGTTCTTTCTGCTCAAAGCGTGGCGCACTCTACGCCTACTATCGGCCAGAGCAGTTTCAGATTAGCGCTCCATCTGAGAGTGATGGAATCTATCGTTGGAACTCAAAGCTTGTGGAGCACCACTTCTGCGAAAACTGCGGCATACCAACTTTTTCTGATACCCCCGCATTCGAGCGCGACGGAAGCTGGGACAAGAAAACTCGCCGTATTTGCGTCAACGCGCGACTCATTGATAACTTCGATGCAGCGAGCGCTCCGGTTTTCGTCATTGACGGAAAAAACCAGTGGTAATCGGTACGCAGCCTAACAATTACAAGCAACAGGGACAGTCACACGCTACGCGCGTGCCTGCCCCTGTTGTAAGCGGTTAGGCCCTGTGGAAAGCGGAAGCGCCATGAATCGAGTCATATCCTCAATTGAGCTGCCAATTTATCACTTTCAGCGGCAACAGGACTGGTACTCTTGGCTAAATGAAAATCACACCACATCACCCGGCGTGTGGTTGCAGCTTGCAAAAAAAGGAACCAATACACTGTCAGTTTCATACGAAGAAGCAGTCGAAATTGCTCTTTGCTTTGGATGGATAGATGGACAAAAACAAACGCATAGCAAGCAATTCTGGCTGCAGAAATTTACCAGGCGCTCGGACCAAAGCGTTTGGTCGAAGATTAATAAGGACAAAGCGCTCGCTCTGATTAAGACAGGGGAAATGAAGCCAGCGGGACTCAAAGAGATTGAGCGGGCGAAGATTGACGGGCGCTGGGACGCTGCATATGACTCGGCCAGCAAGATAACAGTACCTAGCGATTTTCAGACTGCACTGGATAGTAATGCACGAGCAAAAGAATTCTTTGAAACGCTCGATAGTCGGAATCGGTACGCTGTTTTGTTTAGGATTCAAACCGCCAAAAAGGCTGAAACCCGCGCCAAAAAAATTTCACAGTTTATGCTTATGCTCGAACGACACGAGAAGGTGCATCCGTGAACAGTTCATTCAGTCATGCTAGAAAAGTGTTCAGCCGCTAGCTCCACGTTGACCGGCTACTATTTTACCAGCTAACTAAACGGCTTTTCGTTCATTGCAATGACACTTGTCGTTATCATAGCTGAATTCGCAGATAAATCGTGTGAAACTTTAGAGCCTTTTGCGTTGATTAGCACCCAATATCGATTTTATGAATCGCTATGTTAAGCTTAACATAGCGATCCATGACAGACATAACTATTCCTGATAACTACTGAGCATGTTAAACTCGGTTTATTATCCTTCATATGCCTTTTGCAATTCGGCAATATCGAACTTTTTCATTTGCAGAAACGCCCTGGTGACGCGAGCTAATTTATTATTGTCTTTGGATTTTTGCATCTCGTACATGACCGTCGGCACGATCTGCCACGACACGCCGAATTTATCCTTGAGCCAACCGCACTGCTCCGCTTTCGGATCAGCCGAGAGTTTTGCCCAATAGTAATCAATTTCTGCCTGATCTTCGCAGTTAATTACAAAAGAAATTGCTTCGTTGAATTTGAATAGTGGACCGGCGCTCATCAGTCTATATTCCTGCCCGAACAACTCGATGGTGATGATTTCTATCGTCCCTGAAGGAGTGTTTTCCAAGATGGTAGTATTGATGATTTTCGAGTCCTTAAAAACGGAGATATAGAACTTCGCTGCATCTGCCGCTTCCTTGTCGAACCATAAAAAAGGAGAGATTTTTTGCATGAAACTTCTTCCTTAAGAGTTAGTATGATTGGAAAATATTAGTACCTGCGGTTTCGCGGCTCAATAACGGTCCGTCACGAAAGACGTCTTTTACCCAAGGTGATTTCCGGCCTGCGGAAACCCATCGCGATCCAAGCGGTGATAAGCCTCAACATGAACTTGCCGGACTGACCCTTATAATTCGGTACATCATCAGCAACTGTGACGTCATTTCGTCGTTCTTGTGTCATCAGCCGCATTTCAATGGGCGGAGCGCCTACCGGAAAGCGGTTCCGGTACATCGCCAGCCAATGCCCCTTGGTAAAGTCGAGGAACATTCCCGAATTGCAACATGTGGCAATGACCCGCCGGGTAGGAGAATCGGGCTTAAGCCGGTGCTCTTCAAGATACTCCTGCCCCGTCACACATTGCACTCTATCCTTTCGATATAGGACGTAGTCTGTTCCACCGTCGGGATTGAGTATGGTTGGCGCAGAAGCCAGTTGCTCGAAGCGGCGTCCGGCTTCTTGGCAACTCGCGCAATAGCAGGAGGCAGCCAGAATCGGCTGACCGACTGCCTCCAATTCCACCTTGCCGCATCGGCATATCACGGAAAGCTTTTTTTGCTGTTTACGGTTCACTGCAACCTCCAGTTCGTATCTACTGTCGATGAATTCATTTGGCGCTAGTGATAAATGTCAGTAATGGGTCTAGGCTGTATGAAAAAGTAATTGAAAAACTCCACTTAAAAATTCGACTTGATAGACCGGCGTACAAGCCACGAACACATGTTGGCTAAATTTTATTATATCGCGGAAAATTGCCTTTGCGATGAAATTCTCATGTTCTCACACAGCCTCTGTTGATAGCATCTGTACTAATTAGTGCAGAAGATCAGACCAACCCTTCAGAGACATTCAAGGATTTCCGACAAATGGCGGCAGCAATTCAATAAGCTGTCGTTTAACGCCCCGGTAAGCAGCAAGACTCAGCATAGATGTGGAGGGTTCAAGGATTTATATCTGTTAAACTGCCCTCGCGAGCAACCCAAGGCGGCATTATTGAGCCAAAACGATTTAAAAAAGACAATAATCTACATAAATACAAACCGTCGCAGCTAATTCCGGTAGAAAAATGCGCTGATTGCCGGTTTGCGCGTTTTCGATTGCAAGCCGCTACAATTACCGGCTGATTCAAACGCTGAAAGCAACTGGAATTAAGATCAATGCAAGCGTAAGCCGCACATACCTGACAGTACGGCCGTCGAAAACAAGGCGGCGAAAACCGCACCCCATATCATGACGCGGTCGGCCAGCACCTGCTGTTTGCCATGCGCCAGCATGACTACCCGCGCGCCGCTGGCTAAGTGGGAAAGCACAAAAAACAAAGCATAACCATACAGAGGCAACAAGCGGATATTCCAGGCATCCTGTATCAGACCGGCAGGCATTCCGGTAGCAAATCCCCAACCGGGGTCAATATTCAGATAGGTTCTAGCTAAAATTAAAACCGCATTGATATGACTGACCAGAAAAAATATCAAGTAGACCCCGGAAGCAATCTGAAAAGTCCGAAATTGATCCGTAACTGTGTTAGTAAACTGCCGGACTAGATAAAAACCAGTGACGATTTGAAACAGAAATCCCAGCAAGAGGATAGGCTCTAATAAGGGAGAGCGATAGATATGACGCAAGGTTTTCATCACAATGGTATGGGTACCCTCACCGAACAGTCCGGTGAACTGGTTGGCAAGATGACCGATCAAAAATATCAGTAAAATACCAAGCGCCGTGACTCCGTGCGCTGTTCCTAATTTAGTTTTGTCCGGCAGATTTAGCCGGTTAACAGGATGCCGGTCTTCTCCATAGGCGATATTGATTACTAATACCGCCCAGAATATTGTCACCAGCCATTTATCATAATCCGCAATACCCAACATATAGAAAATTACTCCAATCAAGGTGAAAATCGGCGGCGTCGCCACGGCCAGTAACGCTGCCAGGCGGGCGCGGGTTTCCGCCAGAGTTGGCGTTTCTATGCTTGATAACCGCATAGTCATAAACAAGGCTAGCAAAGGTATTGCGAACGCTATCAACAAAAACATACCCGCAGCAATCCAAGATAGCCAAATCATCAGGACTGAATGTTCGTCGGCGGTATTTACCGCTTCGATACAGGCATGAAAGCCCATAAGCGTTAACGGGTAAAGCATTGCTGCTATTGGAGACACGTAACGTATAACGCAATTTTTCAGGTTCAGGAATTCTATATTGGCATCTTGATGGATTGACGACATCGTTTTCTCCTTATTAATTTTGGATGAAGTATAATTTTTTAATGGTTTAATAAATACGGCCATTTATGTTTTTTTTACTGTGCCATTTACAGGAGCGAAAATGCGGCGTGCTGCGGATATCGAGATTGTGTTGAAACCCAAACCTGAAGGCATCAGTTTGCAGCATTGGCTGTATAACGAGATTAGAACCGCGATTTTGGAGGGTAGATTGGCGCCCGGCGCACGCCTGCCGGCTAGCCGTAATTTGGCTTTACAACATAATTTGTCGCGAGGCACAGTATTGACGGTGTTCGAACAGCTTACCGCAGAAGGTTATATTGTTGGCGCCGTGGGAAGCGGCAGTTTTGTCGCTCCTGAGCTGCCGGATCGAAGACCTGTACAAGCCAAAGCAGCTCCGATGACAGGTCTAACAGATGCCTGCAAACTATCTCGACAGGAGGTACCCGACACTGTTCTATCTGCGCGCGGAAAAATACTGGCTCGCTCTCCCTTTCCGATTAGAGGCTCCAGCCTACCGGCGCGAGCATTTCGTGCCAACCAGCCTGATTTAACCCAATTTCCTTTTAATATATGGGCGCGTATAGCGGCAAGACAATCCAGATTATCCCATCGCAACCTGATTGCGAATGGCGATGCCCAAGGTTTTAAACCGCTACGTGAGGCAATAGCCCGGCATTTGAGAGCGGCGCGCGGCATCGCTGCTACAGCCGATAATGTGTTAATAGCGGGCAGTGTCCAGCAAGTGCTTGATCTGAGCGCCCGTTTGTTGCTGGACCCGGGCGATTCGGCATGGATAGAAGATCCCGGCTATCCCGGCGCCTGGATGGTGCTGGAAGCAGCCGGGGCCAAGGTCGTAGGCGTACCGGTCGATTCAGGCGGTATCGATGTCGCTGCCGGGCGCGCCAGGGCTCCCAATGCCCGGCTTGCTTACGTGACTGCAGGCCGGCAAGCTCCTTTGGGTATGCCTTTGGCTTTGGATCGTCAGTTAGCGATACTGGCATGGGCGGAACAGGCTGGCGCTTTCGTAATTGAAGACGACTATGACAGCGAATACCGATTTACCGGTAATCCGCTGGCGGCAATGAAAAGCTTGGATGTTTCAGGCCGGGTTATCTATACCGGTACGTTTAGCAAACTGCTATTTCCTACGCTACGCTTGGCCTATGCCGTACTCCCCGATCAATTAATAGAACCTTTTACGGCGGCATTGTCGCTGACCAGCCGCCACGCTCCCTTGGCTACGCAGATGGTGCTGCAAGAATTTATCGACCAAGGTCATTTCGGCCGCCACATCCGGCGTATGCGTTTACTTTACACAGAGAGAGCCAAAACCCTGAAGCAGGCTTTCGACACGCACCTTGCCGGACTCATGGATATGCCTGAGATCACAACCGGACTGGATGCGCCGGCTTTCTTTCTCGGAGAGTTCAATGACGTGTCAGCCTGCGACTTGGCGGCTAAAGCAGGTATTGAAACTCGTCCCCTCTCCTATTATGCCGTGGAAAGACCGGCTCCTTCCGGGCTGGTTCTGGGTTTTGCCGCTGTCAAATCTGCAGATATCGAATTCGGAGCTGTGACCTTAGCACAAGTTCTGGAGTCTTATAAAGGACGTATATCTCATTGAATACTAAATTAATTTTCTACAGAAACACCTACTTTACGCATTTGGATTAACACGGAGCTTTGCCATAATAAAATTGATATGCGGCACATAGAGAAGGTCTGCTATTTTTCTGACCAGATATTCTTCCTGTGGGTCTAAAACCCCATCAACATAGGCAATTCTCCAGAGTGATTCAATCAGCTGTACTTTCTGTTCAAGGCTACAATTTTTATTAATCAGCGATGTAAATTCATAATAATCAGTCGCCTGCTTTCTTTTTCCTTCTGCAGAAGCAATCAAAATCTCAGCCTGTTCCGCCGTTAAAGAAAAACACTTTTGAACCAGAGACAAAATCAAGGCTCGTTCATTTGCCCGACAAATATCATCTATGGACATCATTTCCATAAACAAGGCAACACTTGCAAGTTGAAGTTGCTCTTCTGTTGAGCTTTCCGGCGATGGCAACGCGAGATGTTGTTCAAAAAAAAGTTTAATTTGATTGAGCATTTAAAGGGAGATATAAGTTTAAGATTACATAAGTCAGAGTCGTAGGCGACTATTGTAAGACATCTGATTTAGCTACCGTTAGTGTCGATTTTCCAAATCACTAACCCCCTGTCCAGGTTACAATAAATAAGACTATCGAACACTAAATTGATTTAGAAAATCATGGGCTACTTGTCTTTTGCAAAAGACAAAATAAAAGAAATGCCCCCCAAGACGGTAAAAAATTCTCCGGAACATGATGCCCCTACCTTAGATTATGGGAGTCACGGACTCAGGTAATATTTAATTATCAAATAATTAAATATACAAATCACCATAAAAATGTCCTAATCTTAGCTAAACTTTTCCGGGTTTATAGCATAGAATTATGCCCTAACACCTGTTCCGGCTGTTTGCTTAACGCTCCACTTTAAATAATGGTTTATCGCAAATCCTGCTTTTTTTTATTGATAATCACCATTTGGCTGGCCGGATGCGCGGAATTCTATCCTCAACCAATTTCACCCGCTGAAAACACGGCCCGCTTTGACAGCCACAGCCTGGATGGCGAGGAATTACGTCAAAGTCTGGAAGCCAAGCTAAACCACCCTCTTACGCCTTGGCCGCCCCAAGCGTGGGATTTACGCTTGTTAACTATGGCGGCGCTGTTCTATCATTCGGATATGGTATTAGCCAAAGCCCAATATCAACTCGCTGAAGCGGCTGAGATCACTGCTGCGCAACGGCCCAATCCGGCGATAAGCTTTTCTCCGACCTATGTTTCCCACATTACCAGCGCGCCGTTTAACCCTTATATCCTGGGCCTGAATCCGGATATTCCCATCGAAACTGCCGGCAAACGTGACAAACGCCTGCAACAGGCGCAAAACCTTACGGAATCGGCCAAATATAAAATTGCGGCGGCGGCATGGAGCGTACGCAGCCGCCTGCGCAGCAGTTTGCTAAATCTGCATGCCGCGCGTCAAACCGTTTCCATCCGCAGCAGGCAAAACGCCGATCAATCAATTTGCGTGCAGTTGCTGGAGGCAAGAAAACAGGCTGGTGAAGTCACCATGTCCGAATTGAGCGTCGGTAAACTGGCGCTACAACAGTCCCGCCAGAACCTTCTCGAGGCGCAACGACAGTCCGATGAATTCACTGTGCAGTTGGCCAGTGCGTTAGGTGTTCCAGTCAACGCCTTGAACAACGTGGAACTAGCGCTAACTGATTTTGAACATCTGGCTGAATTGGAGCCGGAAAGCATTAACGCAATTCGCCGTCAGGCTCAGTTTAACCGGGCAGACCTGCTAACTGCCCTAAGCGATTACGAAGCCAGCCAGTCGGCTTTACAATTGGAAGTAGCGAAACAATACCCGGACGTGCGAGTAGGCCCGGGCATTATTTTTAACCAAGGTGAATACAAATGGGTATTCGGCGTTACGCTGACCCTGCCCATCTTGAATCAGAACCAGGGGCCGATTGCCGAAGCCGAGGCGCGGCGTAAGGAAAGCGCTGCGCGTGTTGAAAGTCTGCAAGCTAAAATGGCGGCGGAATTGGAAAGCGCTACCACCGCCCTGGCTAGCGCCAGACAAAAGCTGGCAAGCGCGGATGATTTGCTGGCCACCCGGATGCAGCAAAGCCAAACTGCCGAGGCCTTATTCAAGGCGGGAGAAACCGACCGGCTGGCCTGGCTAACCAGCCGCGTAGATTATGCCTTGGCGGAACTTACCCGGCTGGATGCCCTGGTTAAGGCGCAACAAGCTGCCGGATTGCTGGAAGACGCCGTGCAAAAACCGTTGGATGAACCATTAAATACCTTCATAAATACGCCATGACGTCATTCACTTTTTTTTCCGCCTGGGCCGGAGTGATCAAAGTATTGCTCGTCACGCTACTTTGCCTTCCGCTATCCGCGCCAGCCGCTGAAACAGAACAAGATAAGCCCCAGGTCACTACCGATGTCGCCGTGGAAACCGGAACCATAGTGCGAAAGACGCTTAACGATTATCTCACTGCTTACGGTACTGTGGAACCCGAACCCGCCCATGGCGGCAAGCCGCCAGCCAGCGCCGCCATTACCGCGCCAACAGCCGGATTACTGATTGATGCACTGTGCGAAGAAGGCCAAAAGGTCAAACGCGGCCAGCTGTTGTTTAATCTCGACCATCGGATGGCGGATGCGCAAATCGAAAAAGCCAAATCCAGCTTGCAACTGGCTGAAAAAAACCTGCAACGCAAACGCGCTTTAATCGCCACCGACAATGTATCTCAAAAGTTGCTGGATGAAGCGCAACAACTATTCAATGCAGCGCAACAGGATTTGGCTATAGCCCGAATACAAAGCAGTTTGTTGCAAGTCACGGCGCCATTGGCCGGCACCGTGGTGCGTATCAACGTCCGCCCCGGCGAAGCTGTTAGCGCCAACAGCGTATTGGCTGACGTGGTTAACTTGGACAGGCTGGTGGTTAATCTGGCTATACCGGGAACCGACCTTCCGTTGCTGCGCTTAGGCCAATCCGCAGCCTTGTCAACCGCCACTAAATCCCTGTCACCCGGCATGAGCGAAGAACCTCCTGCCAATGGAAGCGTTTCCTTCATCGGCTTACAGGTTGATCTGAAAAACGCTGCGCTTCCGGTGCGTATTGCCCTGCCGGCAGGTTCCGGCCTCAGGCCGGGACAATTCGTCAAAGCACGAATTGCCGTAGCCCAACATACCGACCGGCTTGCCGTCCCGGTGAAAAGCGTAGTTACCGTCGGCGGCCAACCGGCCATTTATTTGGTGGAGCAGAATTTTGCCCGGCGCGTGCAGGTACAAACCGGTCTGGAGGATGCAGGCTGGATGGAAGTGGCGGCTGAAGGTCTGCAGGCAGGTATGGCCATC
>CAVUMJ010000020.1:0-4515 GCA_963741375.1 uncultured Pseudomonadota bacterium | reverse complement strand
AAAATTCGCGGATACTTCGGTTACCAATTTATCTACTATTGCTTCGGCTATCGGTACCGGAGGTTTTTCCTATCTGTTTAATTCCAGCAATATAGATGTGATTCTGAAAGCCCAAGCTGCCAAAAATAATATCAATGTGATTTCATCACCTTCCCTACTGGTTCTGAATAATCAGGAGGCCACCATACAAGTCGGCGATTCGGTGCCGGTGGTCACAGGTTCCGTCACCAGCACGCTGGGCGGCACCACAACCAGTAATACTTATGTCGATACCGGCGTGAATTTGTTAATTAAACCCAGGGTCAACGTCAACGGTCTGGTATTGATGGATCTGATGCAAAATGTCAGTTCAGCCGCAACTAACACTTTGTCAAACATTAGTTCTCCAACTATCTCTAAACGTCAAATTCAAACCAGTGTGGCGGTGCAAAATGGTGAAACCATCGTATTGGGTGGTTTGATTCAGGAGAATAATACTTTTGAAACCAATGGGATTCCTGTGTTGCATGATATCCCTTATATCGGCTCCTTGTTTGGCGGCACTACGAGGGATAAGGATAAGACAGAGTTGCTGGTATTGTTGACTCCGCGCGTGGTGAAAAGCCGTCAGGATGCTCTGGATGTGACTGATGAGTTTAAGCGTAAATTGACCGGTATTTATGAGACTAATATCAACGTGGATGTTGAAGAAATGGAGTAATTTTCTTCGGTATTGAATAAGTCCTTAATCTTTAAGTGTGAAGTAATTCTTTGAAAACTAAAATAATTATAACTTTTCTCGCCTTTTTTTTTTACTGGGAGTCAGCTGTGAGCGCCAAACCGGCAAATGATGATCTTGAAGAGAAAGTCGGTCATTTGCTTGCTCAAATGACTTTAGAAGAAAAAATCGGCCAAATGACCCAAATTGATTTTAGCGTCATCTCAGTAGAAAACGGTCAGGATATAGACAATCCAATCGACATGGTTAAACTGGAAGAGGCCATTTTTCAAAAACATGTCGGTTCTATTCTGAATGCGCCCAGCACGCCGAATAATAAAGCCCAAACTTTTGAAAAATGGCGGAAAATTACCCAGGTTATTCGGGATGTCAGTGCAAAATCCCGCTTAAAAATTCCGGTTATTTACGGCATTGACGCCATTCATGGCGCCACTTATACGCAAAACGCAGTGCTTTTCCCGCAGGCTATCAATATGGCGGCCACATTTAATCCCGAGCTGTCTTTTAAAGAAGGTGAAATAACCGGACGTCAAGTTAGAGCTTCCGGATTGGATTGGAATTTTTCACCGGTAATGGATATAGGCCGCCAGCCATTATGGCCCAGACTGTGGGAAACTTACGGGGAAGATGTGCATTTGGCCAGCAGTATGGGGTCAGCCTATATTAATGGTTTGCAAGGTGACGATTTTTCCGCTTCCGGTAAAGTCCCCGGCTGTTTAAAACATTATGTAGGTTATAGCTATCCGCTGAATGGCAAAGACCGTTCCCCGGCCTGGATAGGGGAACGAGCTTTAAGAGAGTATTTTCTGCCTCCCTTTGAAGCTGGAATCAAGGCCGGCGCCTCCACCATTATGATTAACTCCTCAGAAGTGGATGGTATTCCGGGGCATGCAAATTATCATTACCTGACGACTATATTGCGTAAGGAGCTGGGTTTTAAGGGGTTTACTGTTTCCGATTGGGAAGATATTAAACGTTTGTATAGCCGGGATAAACTGGCAGCTACACCTAAGGAAGCGGTTAAAATGGCGGTGATGGCGGGTGTGGATATGAGCATGGTTCCGTTTGATTATTCCTTTTATGACTTGCTGCTTGAACTGGTTAATACCAAGGAAGTGCCGGTTGCCAGGATAGACGAGGCTGTATCCCGAATTCTCAGAGTCAAATATCAAAGCGGCTTGTTTGACAAAAAACTGACAGAAACAGAGCTCACTCAAGCAGTGGCCACTGAACAGGATTTGGCTGTCAATCGTCAGGCAGCCCAAGAGTCGATTATACTGGCTAAAAACGCCAAACAAATTTTGCCCTTACCCAAGAGCGCCAGTCTACTAGTGACCGGGCCCGCTGCCAATTTATTGAGCGTCATGAATGGAGGTTGGACGATAACCTGGCAGGGAGATAAAGAACAGCTTTATCCGCAGGATAAGTTAACCCTTCTGAAAGCCTTGCAACAAAAAACCGCCGGCAAAGTTACCTATGTCGGCGGCAATGCCTTTTCTGATGAAATCAATATTGAACAGGCGGTTACAGAGTCGGCAAATCATGATTATGTGATTTTAGCGCTTGGTGAAAAGCCCTATACCGAAACCCTTGGCAATATCGATAGCTTAAATCTTGAACAAAGACAGCTGGATTTGGCTAAGGCAGTGATAGCAACCGGTAAGCCGGTGATTTTGATTACTTTCGGTGGAAGACCCAGGATTATCACCGATATTGCCGACAAGGCTTCTGCGGTGTTATTAGGGTTTTTGCCCGGAATGGAAGGTGGGGCGGCGATGGCCGATATTGTATTTGGGGATGTCAATCCTAGCGGAAAACTGCCGATTTCCTATCCGCGCGCTACCAATGATATAGTCATGTATGACTATAAACCCATGGAAGTATTTGAAAGCAACCAGTATTCGCCTTTATATGCATTTGGGCATGGCCTAAGCTATAGCAGTTTTCAAACCAGCGATTTACATTTGCACAAAACCAGCATCGAGGCAGGGGAAAACCTTGAGTTGAGCGTCAATGTCAAAAACACCGGCAATCTTAAGGGTAAGGAAACTGTGATGGTTTATCTGAACGATGTCGCCGCCAGCGTCAGCAGACCGAATAAGCAATTAAAAGCTTTCAAAAAAGTTGAGCTAAATCCGGGGCAGCAGGAAACCTTGCATTTCACCCTAACCGGCCTGGATATGTCATTTATTGGCTTGGAAATGAAAAGAATTATTGAAGCAGGCGAATTTAGAGTGATGGTTGGTAATGAGACAGCAAGTTTCAACGTAGTCAAAAAATAAGTTTTCGCAATCAATGTCTAAGCTCAGTAATGTATCCAATAGGGCAGCCTTATCAATATTAACCTCACTTTTTTTTATGTGGGGTTTTATTACCTGTCTGAATGATATTCTAATCCCACACCTTAAAGCCGTGTTTGTCCTGACCTATACACAGGCTATGTTAATACAGTTCTGTTTTTTTACGGCTTATTTGATTGTGTCCATTCCCAGTGGTTATTTAGTTGAAAAAATCCGCTATAAAGGCGGCATTATTACCGGACTAAGCATCGCAGGACTTGCTTGCCTGCTGTTTTATCCGGCAGCGGCGTTGCGCTCGTATCCATTATTTTTAATGGCCTTTTTTGTGTTAGCCTCAGGTATTACCCTGTTGCAAGTTGCCGCCAATCCATATGTTACCGTGCTTGGTGATCAGGAAACTGCCGCAACTCGTTTAACTATGACCCAGGCTTTCAATTCCCTGGGCACCACCATTGCCCCTTATTTCGGTTCATTATTTATTTTGAACCATGCCGTTAAAAGTGCTGAAGAAATTCGCCTGTTTAGTGCCGAACAATTATCGGCCTATCAGGCCATACAAGCCTCATCGGTGCAATCCCCATATCTGTTATTGGCTACTATATTGTTTTTAATGGCTATGGTGTTTGGTTTTCTAAAATTGCCTGGCATTGTTGTTGACAGATCGGCTTCCCAGTCAGTTAAACCTGCGTCATCAATTTGGCATGCCCGGCAATTATGGTTTGGGGCTATTGCCATTTTTCTCTATGTTGGCGGCGAAGTTTCCATAGGCAGCTTTCTGGTCAATTTCTTGGAAAGCCCCGGCATTGCCGGTTTAGCCGCACAGGATGCCGGAAAATATGTGTCATTATATTGGGGCGGCGCCATGCTGGGGCGTTTTTTAGGTGCAGCTGTCATGCGGAAAATTCCGCCGGCAATTGTATTGATATTTAATGCATTATCAGCTGTAACGCTGGTTTTGCTGACAATATTCAATAGCGGACCATTGGCAATGTGGAGTATTTTGGCAGTGGGTTTGTGTAACTCAGTGATGTTTCCGACGATTTTTTCATTGGCTCTCAGCGGACTGGGAGAGCATAGCGGACAGGGCTCCGGCATTTTGTGCGCCGCCATCGTCGGCGGCGCAGTTTTGCCGGTTATGCAAGGTTTTTTTGCCGATCATATCGGTATACAATCCGCTTTTTTCGTGCCGGTTTTGTGTTATTGTTATATCGCCTATTATGGAAACTTGTGTAGACGTCACGCGGTTTTGAATGGATAAGTTTTTGTTGCGAATCAGTTATTGATTTAGTGGCAATATCAGATTGCCGGATTTTTTGCTAAAGGCAATTTGTTAAAATAATCAGTTTAGCAATGAGTCAGGCTAATGAGGATACAGGCTTTACCCACCCAATTGATCAATCAAATTGCCGCAGGCGAGGTGGTTGAGCGTCCGGCTTCGGTTGTTAAGGAATTGATCGAAAACTGTTTTGATGCCGAAGCAACTCAGATCAACATTGA
>CAVUMJ010000019.1:0-4439 GCA_963741375.1 uncultured Pseudomonadota bacterium | reverse complement strand
TTCTATGTAACGCTGGATAGATTACGTATTGCTATAAAGGCGGCAAAATCGGTATTTTTCTTATGTATCAGCGGCATGAAGCCATTTTTTGCCAACTCCGCCTCACGACGGTCGGTGATGGCGATTTCAGTAGGACACTTCATGTCAACACCGCCTTCATCGGTTGGGAAGGTGTGTACCGGCAAACCTTCCACTGCGCCGCCGGATTCGATACCGCGGATTCTGGAACACCAGCCATACAATTTGAAGGAACGGTTGATATTGACAGCCATGGCGTAGGCGGCATTCGACCAGGTATATTTACTGCTGTCGGCTCCGGAAGTATCTTCTTCAAAAGCAAATTCATCGACCGGATCGGTTTTAGCGCCATAAGGCAACCTGCTGAGGAAGCGCGGCATGGCCAGTCCCAGGTAACGTGAGTCCTCAGATTCACGTAGCGAGCGCCAGGCCGCATATTCCGGAGTCAAAAAGATTTTGGTCAAATCACGCGGGTTGGCCAGTTCCGACCAGCTTTCCATCTGCATGACCGATGGCGCCACACCGGCAATAAAAGGCGTATGCGAGGCTGCGGAAATTTTGGACATTTCCCCCAAAAGTTCCACATCCACCGGACTGTGATCAAAATGATAATCACCGACCAGGCAGCCAAAAGGTTCGCCACCAAAAGTGCCGTATTCCTCTTCATATAATTTCTTGAATAACGGGCTTTGATCCCAGGCGGTACCCTTAAATTTTTTCAAGGTTTTGCCCAATTCATTTTTGTTGATATTCAATACCCGGATTTTCAGCATTTCATCGGTTTCGGTATTGTTGACCAGATAATGCAGGCCTCGCCAAGCGCCTTCCAGGGCTTGAAATTCAGGATGATGCAACACCAGATTCAATTGCTCGGAGATTTTCTCATCCAAACCGGCAATGATGGCCTGTATGGTTTTGATAGCGTCGTCGGATACTTTTGAGACATCCTTTAAGGCGTATTGGGCCAAGGTGGTTACAGCCGTGTTAACCTGACTGGCGGCTTCAGTACCGGGTTTAAATTCTTTGGATAACAGCGCCGTAAAATCATCAAATTCCAGAGTTTGACCGGTTGCCGCTGAGCTTTGGGTTTCTAATTCAGCCATCATTTACTCTCCTTTTTCGTCTGGAGTGTTGCCGGTCTCGGCTGGTTTTGCCGATGCCGCCAGGGTTTGCAATAAAGCTGGATCATTAACCAGTTTGGCTATTAATTCTTCTGCCCCGGTTTTACCGTCCATATAGGTAATCAGATTATTCAGCTGAGTTCTTGCCTCTAATATTTTATCGAGACCGGCGACTTTTTTGACGACTGCCGCAGGAGAAAAATCATCTATGCTTTCGAAGGTAATATCCACGCTGAGATTGCCTTCGCCGCTAAGGGTATTGGCAACCTGAAACGCCACCCGAGGCTTCATGGATTTCAGTCTGTCATTAAAATTATCGACGTCAATTTCCAAAAGCTTGCGGTCTGCAACCGGTGCTAAGGGTTCGGCGGGTTTCCCGGATAAATCCGACAATACCCCCATGACAAATGGCAGTTGTACTTTCTTTTGGGAGCCGTAAACCTCAACATCATATTCTATTTGAACACGAGGCGCCCGGTTTCGCTGAATAAACTTCTGACTACTATCCGCCATTTTTTTCTCCTCTTTTTTATTGTGATAAAAAAACTTTTTTGTAACTATTTGAAGAACAACCCATCCAACTTGATAAAATTAAAATTCTTTTAACGAGAAACCGCTACCCATTTAAGTTATTGGTATTACCCGGTTTCCAAGACCTCTGACATGAGGCATACTAAAGGCGGAAACTTTTGAAACGATTAATAATATTTAAAGTTTAGTTATTATCATTTTGATCAGGCCCCTTAATCAATTCAATCTGCCCCAAGGCATCGGGAGCCAAATTCCTGAGCACTTCCATAAAATTGGCATTCACTAAAGCCTTTGCCCTTTTCAGTAAAATTGGCACAGGACTGGACGGTTCATAAGTTTCATAATATTTGCAAAGCACATCCAAGACTTTAATCACATCTTGTCTGGAAGAAATTTCTCCCACTTTATGCGATGCGGCTTTAACGGTTTTTTCAGTATGTTCCATTTCACTGCTGTCACTTTCCGGGCCCTTATCCAGTTGATTATCAGATGCTAACCGGTCACCGGCTAAGTGCACAAAATTCGATAAAAGCTCTTTGAACAAGGATTTGATAGCCTGAAAATTAACGCCATTACTCAGACCTCCCACCTGTAACGCCACGAGTGATTCAATCTGCTCAAGCAAGTTTGCTGACTCTTGTATGCAATGATAGCTGACTTGCAACGCGGCAGTATCAGCTTCAGCAAATGCCGCTTTGATCAGATTCAGGTCAGGTTTGACAGTATGGGCAGGCAACGGCAGTTTTTCGGTGGCATACTGAATATCGCGCAGACTAAAATTGCCAACGGTTTTAGCTTCTACCAGCGTGCTTAAACTCAAAGGGTTCAACACCAATTCCCAGCTACACAGTTCTTCAAGAATATTCAGGCGCTGAATAGGATCGTTGTCATCCGGGTCGAGCAAGGGGTAAACATTTGCCCAGTGATGGGTTAAGGTGGCGCTCAGTATATTTAAGCCATCTCGAAACCCGCTAAAACCTTCAAGATGTATCTGCGAACGGATCAGATACAGCAAAACTTGCAAATCTTTGCTTCTTTTCAGCAAAGCCAAGGTATGCTTTTCAACTTCCCGCCAATTTGGCGGTTCGGATTTCTGTCCGGAGAACTGATCTTCCGGGGTTCCCTGAATCAAGGTATTCAGGTTTAAGCGGTCACTATCATATTCCAGATCCGGCCCGCAAGGCTGTTCCAAACTAATATCGTTATAATATTGTGATAAATCTGGCATGACATCCCATCCGAATTGAGCCTTAAACTTGTTTGAAAAACTTCTTTAATCAGCAAATTCCAACTTCATATGGTCTGCAATCATAGCAGATAAAAAAACAATGAAAACAGCAAAATTAAACTTTAATTTTGTTTTAATCCTGATAAAACTTGACCTTGTTAAGTTTCGTATTATCCTGGAAACTGCAGTTCTAGGAGGCTGTCCGAGAATAGAAAACCTTAGGGCCATAGGGCGTATTAGCGAAGCGTAATACACCGGATGATCGAAGGCCAACATGCGGCGCAATACGGCTAGCGCCTATTGCGCCCTATGGGCTGGCTCCTATTCTCGGACGGCCTCCTAGGATTATCTTGGCTGAAATGAAATAAAAGGAATTTTAATATCCGGATCGTAATAGATCAGAGTAAATTTGAACCGATCAGCTTCACCAAACATCGTGTCCCAAGCCAAACTGTTTTTTAAATACTCCGTCAACTCAGATTCACTTTGCGGTAAAGTATTCATAGGCGGTAAATACTCAAAACCTGTTATGGTGTTGATGCCTCTGGAAAGCGCCAAAGTCAACATCTTTCCCTCTCGATAGGCTTTTTGTGACTCAACATCAGCAGCGAAAGCAAATCCATGCATATCCGGAAAATCCAGTAAAAACGCACTGATGCCATCATCAACGTTAATTAAGCCAGTCACATTGTTTTCCTTAAGCTTTGCAGAAATAAAGTCTTTTTTTTCCCAAAACTTCAGTTCCTTCATAGTTGCGCTGGCATATACAGTACGATAATAAACGGAACTGGATAAAAACAGCAGTAACAAGCCATAGACGATTAATAGCCCTTTCCTGGCGGGTTTAGGCAATACAACCGGTCTTAAAACATGGTTTAGGGCCAGCGCGCCCAAAACAGTCAATGACAGACTCATAAAATGATAATACCAATCAGATTGGTGCCAGGGATGCACAAACAAAAAGTTGTATCCCGTCTTGATAATGATATAAGTGCAAATGCTTAAAGCCAAGAAAACCACTCCGCTGGTGATACGCCGTTCGATCAACACCCAAACGCCAGTTATGCCAATCAGCATCGGGTACAACATTTCCACAAAGCGGAATCGGTTGGCAACACCCCCGTTTCTTGACCTATGAGCAGCCGGCTAAGGGCAATGCTCCGGCGCGGGTTTACAGGGTTGATGTGATCTTCGGTTTGCACTGCTTTACCCGTGGAAGAGGTCTGAATGTCCCCTATGAGAACTCATTGCTGTACAAGGATGATCGGGAGATTCGAGTCTTTGATTTCGTTCGCTACGAGTTGTCGAAGGGGCTGCCGGAGATTATCGAGGGCTGGCGCAGCGCAAGTGCTACCACACCGGCAAAGGCAACTTCTTTTCGGTGGAAATCGTGCGGGAGGATGGACAAGTCGTCGAATACGATATCTTCTTTGCGGCGTCCCGTTCCAGCACGAAAGGAAAAATCAATCTGTTCGTCCAAAGCGCGTATGTTCGCGACGCGGATTACGCCTCGAATCGGCCGCATCGAAAGCCGGTTGGAT
>CAVUMJ010000018.1:0-10827 GCA_963741375.1 uncultured Pseudomonadota bacterium | reverse complement strand
CAAATAATAATTTAGATCACTAAACGCAATGATAAACCTCTTTATTTTATAAGAAGACAGCAGGTAAAGCTGTACATAATAAGAACATGGAACAAGAATTAGAAATCACTATAAATCATACCATTAATGCCGATGAAATTTTACGGGCATCTTTAAAGCTATTCGCAAAAAAAGGTTATCACAACACCTCCCTAAGCGATATCAAAGATGCTGTTGGTTTAAAATCCACTAATGGCTTAAATCAATTCTTCAAAACAAAACAGGCGATTGCCCAGGCCTTGCAAACCCATATTCTGGACAGTTTAAATGTTTCCATTGATGATATCCGGCGTAGAAACCGTAAATCCTCTGAACAATTACGGGAAATTGTAGACCTATTATTCAAACTGACTGAAGAAGCTCCGGAAATTATCGTATTTTTGCTGTTTATTAATAGCAAAGAATTTCTTCAGGACCAGGCTCAGATAATGGAAACCACTCCGTTTATTAAAATTAAACGCATTATTCAGACAGGCATTAAGGAAGGAGAAATCAAAGCCCTCGACCCTTTGTTAGCCTATAGCTATTTTTTCGGCATCGTTCAGCATACAATATCTCTTATAATTAGTGGATCTTTACCAAAATCGGCAGACAATTATCAATCACAAGTCTGGTTAGCCGCATGGGGATGCATTGTGAAAAAATAATTGTGTTGGAATAAAACTGTTTGCAGTTTAAGGCTTAGAATGTCTTGGCAAATTTGTATTTGTCGCTTTCAAATTTCAAGTACGGCTATTTAGCTGATTTTTTTCATGCCTTTACTTTGCAAACACTTTTTTTGCAAATCGGATTAATAAATTTTAAATGGAGGCATGATAAAAATGTTAAGCAACATCAAAATTGGCATGATTGGACTTGGATATGTTGGTTTGCCGTTAGCTGTCGAGTTTGGTCGTAAATATCCCACAGTCGGTTTCGATATCAATCAGCACCGCATTGAAGAACTGCAACGTGGTCAGGATCACACTCTAGAGGTAAGTGAAACCGAATTGGCGGAATCGGCTCATCTCACTTATTCCTCATTACCGTCTGACCTGGCAAACTGCAATGTTTATATTGTAACTGTCCCAACGCCTATTAATGAACACAAACAGCCGGACTTGACGCCTTTGCAAAAAGCCAGTCAATTATTAGGCGGCCTGATCAAAACCAATGACATAGTTGTTTACGAATCTACTGTTTACCCTGGAGCAACAGAGGAAGTATGCGTTCCCATACTTGAAAAACTTTCAGGATTAAAACTGAACAATGACTTTTTTGTAGGTTACAGTCCGGAGCGTATTAACCCTGGCGACAAGCAGCACCGCCTGACCAGTATCCTGAAAATCACTTCCGGTTCTACTCCGCAAATAGCTGACAAAATCGACCAGCTCTATAAGAGCATCATCATAGCCGGAACTCATAAAGCCAGTAGCATAAAAGTTGCTGAAGCCGCCAAGGTTATAGAAAACACCCAGCGTGATGTCAATATTGCCCTCATTAACGAACTGGCTCTGATTTTCAACAAACTTGGCATTGATACTGAAGAGGTTTTATTAGCTGCAGGAACCAAATGGAATTTTCTGCCTTTCCGCCCAGGCTTGGTTGGCGGTCACTGTATTGGTGTCGATCCGTATTATTTGACACATAAAGCACAGGCTGTTGGTTACTACCCTGAAGTCATATTATCCGGAAGACGTATCAACGATGGCATGGGATCTTATGTGGTCTCACAGCTCATCAAGTTAATGCTGAACAAACGCATTCAAGTACAAGATGCCGATGTTTTGGTCATGGGTTTAACTTTTAAGGAAAATTGTCCGGACATCCGCAACACAAAAGTTGTCGACATTTTGAGCGAATTAGAAACTTACGGTGTCAACTTTGCCGTTTATGATCCTTGGGTTAATTCCGATGAAGTATTTGCAGAATATGGCGTCAAAACTTTAGATCAGTTACCGGAAAACAAATACGATGCAATCGTTTTAGCCGTGGCGCACGATGAATTTAAAAAAATGTCTATCGCTGAAATTAAAGCTTTGGGTAAACCCCATGCCATTATCTACGATCTAAAATATCTATTTCCGGCAGAGCAAACAGACGCAAGGTTATAATTTATGAAAATCCTGGTAACCGGTACTGCCGGGTTTATTGGTAATCATCTTGCCTTAAGACTGCTGGAAAGAGGAGATGAAGTTATTGGGGTTGATAACTTAAATGACTACTATGACGTCAGTCTAAAAACTAGGCGAATTGAACGTATTAAAGATTTTCCGGCCTATACGGATATGTTACTGGATATCGCCGACAGATCAGGCATGGAAGCCTTATTTAAAAAGTATCAGCCTCAAAAAGTAGTTAATCTGGCTGCACAGGCCGGCGTGCGTTACTCCATGGAAAATCCTCATGCCTATATAGACAGCAATTTACTAGGCTTCATCAATATTTTGGAAGGCTGCCGCCATCATCAGGTTGAACATCTGGTTTACGCTTCAAGCAGTTCCGTTTACGGCGCCAACCAGTCCATGCCGTTTTCAGTGCATGACAATGTCGATCACCCTCTCAGTTTATATGCCGCTTCCAAAAAAGCTAATGAACTGATGGCGCATACCTATAGCAATTTATATCAACTTCCTACTACCGGTTTACGCTTTTTTACAGTATACGGCCCGTGGGGACGCCCGGACATGGCATTGTTCTTATTCACCAAAGCCATTTTGGCTGGTGAAAAAATCAATGTTTTCAATTATGGCAAACATCGCCGCGATTTCACCTATATTGACGATATTGTGGAAGGCATAATCAGAACTCTGGATCATAACGCCCAGCCAAACCCTGACTGGAACGGCGCTAAACCTGACCCCGGCACAAGTAAAGCACCTTGGCGGATTTACAACATCGGCAATCAAAATCCGGTGGAACTTTTGCAATACATTGAAACACTTGAACGATTTTTGGGCAAAACAGCAGAAAAAATCCTGCTTCCCCTGCAACCCGGAGACGTACCCGATACCTATGCCGATGTCGAAGCCTTAGTGCAGGATGTCGGATATAAACCCTGCACTACCATCGACCAGGGTATCGGACAATTCGTAAAATGGTATCGGGATTATTACCAGGTGTAGTAAAACTGCATTTAGAAAGAACGTTTGCGCTGTGCATCAGAGCGATATTAAAGAAGTTGAGAATTATTGGAGCCAAATACGCTCAGCGGTCCCAAGGCGACGGTCACGATTCGAAAACGAATGACAAGTCAACAATCATATCTGCTTGGGGAGAATTCAAATATGTCCACTACCCAATCAGAAATCCGGCAAATTTATCCCAGGCGCCGGTTTTTGCCAACCAAATGATCCAAACATTGGAAATTGCAAGCAAGGTATATCCGATAGTGAATACACGATCCAATGATCTCATCAGTAGCCAATTGATCATCAGAAAAAGAGCACCGACCAATAGAGTCGAAAAATAAGGCCCCAATAGAGTTTCCCATAAGGAGCCACGGTAGAGATCGCTAATAGCGTCAATCCGGGAAATGGCTGCAGAGTATACTGAAAGCATAGCCAGCAGCATCATGGGTCGATGTACTTCCGACCGTCGGCGGTTTAATATTCCGGTAATCACAAATCCGGCAAAAATAAGCATGTTGAAAAATGGCACTGCCATGAACTGCTTAGGTGTCAGGCTCCAGATCATCGACTCGGCAGGGCTAATCTTAATAGCTGCAACAGTTACTTGCATCCCTAGAACAAAAATACATACTGCAATGACCGCACCGATTTTCCCCAACAGCATATGAAGATGATGGCTACCACGAACAATTAATATTGATTGAGTCAGAAATAGCAAAACCCAGGCGGACATGCTTATTCCGTGCAGAATAACCAAAGTACGAATTGGTGATGCAATTTGACGAGAAGGATAAGCCTTACCATACATGAAAAATTGCTGGAAGCCGATAAGCATCAGAATCAGCAAAAGTACCGCAGCGCCAAAATAAAAAAAACGCGCGCGATTAACATTTTCTTTGGCGTCAATAAGTGGCAATTTATGGTCTTGATTCATATTATTTGATTACTTTACGTCATATTTGTATTTTTACGAAGTGGATACAATAATGACAATTGTCCAATTGTAAGAACTGGAGAGGCTCCCTAAACTGTTCGGCACATCCTATCCGCTTTGTTAATTTGTGGCAATCAACTCTTCCGGCATGCAGGCAGAGCATTTGACGTGATAAAGCGTACCCTCATGATGAATTCGAATGGGTCGAGATAAGCCATCCTGGCTGTTCATGTCATAATAGAGCTGATTTTCATTAGCAATGACTTCCCTTTCATGTTCGTAAGGATAAAGGGACTGTTGCATGCCGCCTATGTCGATGAAATGCTGACTATCAACCAACATTAGTTTGGCGTGTAACAGTTCGTGTAACAAGGCGTCTGCGGGGGAAATATCACATGCCGGCGTGTTACTGCATTCTGCTTGTTCCACTAATCGCGCGGCAATTCGCGTATCAAAAAAAATAGTAGCGTTAATGACTTGAAATTGCGTACCCCAGGCTTGAGTTTGCCAGTTATCTTTCAAATATTTAAGCATCAATTTCTTTTGTTGCAATTCTGAAATCAATTCAACGACTTGTGGATAACTAGCAAAATAATGGGCGATTTTTGCTAAATCCGACACTACATAGTCCGGGTCACCGGCTTTAGGCATATAAGCGGAAACCAAAAAATTCCTGATTGAGATTTCAGCCTGTTCATCCACTTGCAAAGTTAATTTTTTTTGGGAATATGCCTCAATAATCTGTTTAGCAGTAGGTAATTTGGCATGTTGTAAACTGATGACTTTACTACCATTGCTATAAACCGAAACTGTCGCTTCAATAGTATGAATCGGGATAGCAGGATGAGAATTAACGATATTCACGGGCGGCTGACTTTGTTGTTCATCTGCCACTACCCATCTGGAAGCTGCTATTAGATTTAGGCAAAAAACCAAAACCAGACGGGCATTTTTCCGCCGATTAAAGTCGGTATGGCCGGTATCAAAACTTCTGGAATCTTCCTTAAGAAAGATCTGAAATGTGTCGGCAATATCACGCAGTTCGTAAAATGCCTGAGGAAAAGCGTTTAGTAAATTGCCTTGATAAACCAGAGTTGGTTTGCCGTCAATAACACAGGGATGCAAATAGTTATTTTTTGAATAACTAAAATACCAATCACTTAGAGCACGGACCAATTCCGGAATATTTTCGACAGGCTGTGCGGCAGCCTGATAAACTTTTTTAAGAGTTGAAATTTCGCTCATTAACGCCGCACCATTGGAGGAAAATGAAAAAAACCACAACTCATAATAAGTTGAGACCGGAGTAAATTTTGGCAGTATATAGTAGCCATACTGATTCAGCAAAACAAACTCTCATACTTAAAACATCGTCTGCGGTTTATTGCTTACGGAGTCTAATTTGATGCACTACACTCTAACTACCTTTCTGAACTGCTGCTGGTTTCGGGTTTGCCGGAGCAGGTTCTGGTTGCTCGGTCTTAAGTGGTTGCTGCAGTTCAGTCTTGACGGGTTCTGCCGGTTTTTCATCAGGATGGAGATAACCCATCTGCCATAACAGCCCTGCTACACTTAAAATCAGCGTTATCCATAGATACTTCCGCCAAGGTTTTTTCTTTTCTCTAAATGGATCAAGCATTTGCCGTTCCGCATCTTTTGGCAACTTGGCGACGCCGGTTAATAAATGTCCAAAAGGAATATTGATATAAGCTTTGGCATTGACCGCCCAGCCGCAGGCATCCAATACCGGAGCCAAATTCCGCTTGCGAAGTTTCAAATAGGCAATCAACATGGAAGGCCCTGAAATTAAAAACGCCACACCCGCAAATACTAGAGGCAACTGCCACCAATGCAAGGTTTTCAGACTTTCAATGACGCCGGCCAAAGCAGCGCCAATGGCGCCAATAGCCAAGCCAATAGCGGCAAAGATACCGGCAAATTTGGCGACATCAAACGGCGTGGCTTGCGGTTTAGCATGTTCTACATTATCTTCGGCTTTGGAAACATTCTTAATAGCGCTGTCCATGGTTGCCTTATCCCGCCCGGCTGCCGATTTCTCAAGCGTACTGCTAATCATATTACCGATGCGCCGGTAAGGCGCCCAGAATGCCTGACCAATACTGATAGGATGATCAATTATTTTAACGATAGTGGCATCCCAATCCTGGCCGTTTCTATCATAGAAAACCCCATTACGCCCTTCCATGAGGTTATCGCTATCGCCGCTGGTAATAGCCGCCACAATATTAATGGTTTCATTACTACCAATACGCCGGCACACGCAATAGGCCAGATAAATCCTGCTAAGCTTTGCCAAATGGCTATGTTTTTCTATATCGTCAACCCTAATGCTTAATTGACAACTACGTCCATCCAGGTATAAAACCCCGGCCTGAAAAATCGCGTGCGGTTCAGGATTATAAAAATCGCGAAAGGATATAAAATTATTCAGCAGGGTAGATAAATCCCGATAATAATGTAGTAAGCGATCAACAGATTCTATGGAGGCGGCTTGCTCCGATAAAGCCTGATCCTGTTCGATCAAACCGATCAAATCAGTTTGCGCCTGACTGCTTAAAATTTCCTCAATGCGCTTGGTTCCCAGGCCATCAAGACCAAGTTGCGGTTTTTCCAGTAACCAGTTTTGATAATCTGCAAACAATTCACTGACCTGACGCCATTGCGACCAGCTCAGTTGCTGGATATCGCCCAGTACAGGCGCCAATACATCTTTTCTTAAATCTTGAATGGCTTCATACCAGGCCGGATTAAGGCCATTGCTAAGCGGCAAATCCTTTCCGGCGGCAATAGCGGCAACCGGCAATGCCGCCAATTCCTGGCGCTGGGCCGACAGCTCAGTTCCAGCCAGCAGCTCATACTGACTCAGTACCGGATTAAGCTGTTCCTGGGCTCTTTCATCAAATTCCGCCAGTTGACAACGGGTAAAATAATCGTCAATTTTGGCTTTAATCTGCATAAAAGAAGCTGCCGCCCCTTCAATACCCTTTGCAAAAGTCATTTGCTGACTGAGGGATTGCACGCTTTGATGCCAGTCATGATAGATTTGCGCTTCAGTAAAAAAACTTTCCAGTTTTTCGTGATTAATACCTGGCTCACCGCTACGATCCGTTTCTTCTCCATAGCATTGCATGATATCGGCAATCACCTGTTTGAGGAACTCGTCATCAGTTGCGCTAGCCGGAATAATACCATCGCCGTTAAAACGGTTTTCTGCAAAAATACGGTTTAAATCGTTGAGTTCTTCAATATCCAATTCCGTAGCATCTTCCTTGTCCAGATTTTTAAGTATCTGTTTTGCGGAGGCAAGCAATTTTGCACCATCCGGATCGGCGTCGTTAATTGCGGACAATGGCAGAACCGCATGCTTTTGCAATAAATCGGCTGAATTTTTTAACATTCCGGCAGCCCAAGTTACCGCAGCAATTACCTCATTAGCTTTAATCCTGCCATCATGATCAGTATCAATTAAAGCCAAAGTATCCGGATCAATCACTAAACCTTGTGTAGGACAACTGAGTGTGGCCCATAATTTTTGATCAAGCTCAGCCAAACTGAGTAAATCACGGCTATTTCGCAAATCAACCTGATCAAAACCGCCCAGCCTACTGAAATACCATTTATTTGTTAACTTATCAGCCGTTTGTTGCATTTAAAAACCTCTTCCGAAATAAAGACAATGATTGAATGATTCAGACTATGCGTATGCCATTTTCTTCAATGACTATTTTGCGCTGCTTATACAAACTGCCTATCGACTGTTTAAAGACTTTTTTACTGACTCCAAAACTATCGTATATCAGCTTGGGGGGACTTTTGTCCGTTACCGCCATAAAACCGCCCTGAGCTTGCAACATATCCAGCAGCTTTTCTGAAGTGGCGTCAACTTTTTGACCGTATTTCTCACAGTTTAAAGTTAAATCAATCTTGTTGTCGGCACGTATTTTTTTAATATAACCGGAAATATTTTGGCCTTTTTGCAAATTCTGGAAAATTTCATTCTTGTAAAGAACTCCCCAGTATTTGTGATTGATAATGGCTTTTACACCTAGCTCAGTTTGATCGGCTATCATCAAATTAACCTCATCGCCTTCTTTTAAATAAAAGGCGGTATCCTGAATAAAATCGTCCAATAAAGTGGAAGCGGCAATGCGATTGTTTTCATCCAGGAATAATCTCACCAGATAATGGCGGCCTTCCACCATTTTGACATTTTGTTCGCTAAAAGGCGTCAGCAAATCTTTAGGCAGCCCCCAATCCAGAAAAGCGCCGGCATGACTTAATGACAGAACCTGTAACCAGGCGACTTCATCGACCTGGGCCTTAGGGGTTTTTAATGTGGCTTGCAATTGATTTTTGCCATCTTTAAAAACAAAAACCTTGAGTAAATCGTTTAATTGAACATTTTCGGGATAATTTTGATCGATTAACGGTATTTCACCTTGCTCCGCGCCATCCAGGAACAATTGTTCGCCATCTATTCTGATAACGGCCAACGTATTAAATTTGCCGTAACTAATCATGTGTCATTTTTAAAAATTAAGTTGCGTATCATTATAACCTTTCAGACTATCAATTTTAGCCATGTTTATAAGAAACAAACCACTCTAACACACCGTTATAGTGCATTTTTCAATAAAATGCACCGATATAGTGCTGTAGCAATAGATTTAGGAATTTCCCGAGCCTGTCAAAGCCATAGAGTTAAGGCATTAAAAACTGGTATTAATCTTGCTTTATATTAATTGAGATCGCAGCTGATCTTATGTTTCATGTCATTGTCGATTTCGACACAGGCATCCTGCCAACCCAGGATGCCTTTTTTTATACCCTCCACCTCAGAATAGGCAAGCATCGCCTGCCTCCCGAATGAATTGATCGCAAATTTTTCCGTTATTCTTTAGGTTTGGCGCGTTTAGAAGTAGACCCTACCCGTTTTTTACTTTTGGCTTTTTTGATCAATGCAGGATCAAGCCGGGAAATATTCAAGCTTTTTCCGACCACTCTGACTTTCTTTAAGGCTTGAAACAAGTCATTGGGCATACCTGCCGGTAACTCTACGGTACTATAGTTTTCTTCAATTTTGATGCGGGCGATATGATCACCATCTATTCCGGTTTCATTGGCAATTGCGCCTACAATATTGCCGGGTTTAACACCATCTTTATGCCCAACTTCAATACGAAACAATTCCATTTCTACAGCGCCCAGGCGAGCTTTTTCCCGTCCGGGGCCGCGTTCTCCCCGGTCTTTGCCGGCAAATGTTTTTTCTTCGCCATGATCCTTTTTAGGTTTTTTTCCGGGGTCTTTCAGCAATAAAGGCGTATCCCCCTGTAAAAGCTTGGCCAAAGCTGCGGCAATATCGATTGCCGGCACATCATGTTCCACCTGAAATTGATTGATCAACTGGTTATAAAAGCTTAGTTCTTCCGCAGCTAAAGTATCGGTGATACGTTGTTTAAAACGGGTAATACGGGCGTTATTGATAAACTCGGTTGTCGGCAACTGCATTTCTTCAACCTTTTGTTTGGTGGCCTGCTCAATATTGGCCAGCAAACGTTTTTCCCGGGGCGATACAAACAGAATAGCGTCTCCTGTTCTTCCGGCCCGGCCAGTCCGCCCGATACGATGAATGTAGGATTCCGTATCATAAGGAATGTCATAATTCACTACATGGGTAATGCGGTCCACGTCCAAGCCTCTGGCGGCAACATCGGTGGCAATTAAAATATCCAGCTTACCATTTTTCAAATTTTCTATTGCCCGCTCGCGGAGGGCCTGAGACATGTCGCCATTAATTGCAGAAGCCGAAAATCCCCGGGCTTCCAACTTTTCGGCTACTTCAATAGTAGCGGTTTTTGTCCTAACAAATATAATCATGCCATCAAAATTTTCCGCTTCCAAAATTCTGGTCAGGGCGTCCATTTTATGCAAACCACTGACAAACCAATATCTTTGCCGAATATTTGCCGCAGTCGCGGTTTTTTATCGGGGGCCAATATGTGCTCACGGTGAAGGGCAACCAGATCGTGTTGAACTAATGGCCGTGAAGATTCTCGGATTCGCTGCTCGACAGCCCTAATCTCCTATGTGAAGACAGACGAGTTGATCGCGAATCTCTATGGTTTCAAGAGCTATGGCGTGAACGCGATCAGCGTCTTCCTCATGGGTTCGCGCTTCGGCGACATCAAGGGATACCGTCCGGACGCCTCGCTGGACCCAACCGACGCCGTGCGCCTGGGACGGATCATCGAAGCGGCCGATAGACGAGGAATGATCGTCGTGGTGGGTTGCCTCTACTGGAGCACGTCAACAGCTAAGTCCGACCTTGGCCGCTGGCAGCAGACGGACGCCGATAAAGCCATAGGCAATACAATCCAATGGCTGAAGGACCACAATTACCGCAATGTTTTTGTGGATGTGGATAACGAGGGCATGGCCCACCAGGCGACGCGCTGGAGCATATCGCAGATGATAGACGCGGCCCACGCTGTAGATAAGACAATCATGATCGCCTACAACGACCGCGATCCCGCCCCGGCGAACGCCGATCTTTACATTCACCTCAGCCCGAGGTTTATTGCGGCGAACCCTGGCGACACCGAAGCGACGCCGACCAACGCCCCCGGTGGCTACTGGAGCACCTACAGCAAAGAGACCAACGCAAAAACGGCCGGACGTTCTACAACTTCTCCCGGATTGGGCGCTACACACCGGAAATGAAGA
>CAVUMJ010000017.1:0-5802 GCA_963741375.1 uncultured Pseudomonadota bacterium | reverse complement strand
ATTAATACTGTTTTCGGTCATTAACGCCAAATTACCCAATAGGCAATCTTGATTCGCAATTTGGCCGGAAATACCGTGACCCGCGACAGCCTGAAATTTTCTGACTCTATCCAGTTGCAATTGTCCGGCTTTTGCAGCATTGAGAATGGCGGCAGCTAAAGGATGTTCCGAGCCTGACTCCAGGCTGGCGGCGTATTGCAGGATTTGTTCCTCACTTTGACCTGCAACTGCGGTAACGCTGGACAAACTGGGTTTACCCACAGTCACGGTTCCGGTCTTATCCAGGACCAGACAAGTGATTTTTCCGGTCGTTTGCAAGGCCTCGCCTTTCCTGATCAAAATCCCGATTTGAGCAGCACGGCCAACCGCTACCATAACCGAAATAGGCGTAGCCAAACCCAAGGCGCAAGGACAGGCTATGACTAATACCGTCATAGCTGTCACAAAGGCAAAACCCAAATTCGGCGCCGGCCCGAAAATCAGCCAGATAAAAAATGTCAAAATTGAAATGACCACCACAGTAGGAACAAATACGCTGGAAATTTTGTCCGCTAATCTAGCAATGGCCGGTTTGGCATTTTGCGCCTGCCTGACGCTTAAAATAATTTGAGCCAGGGCAGTATCCCGGCCTATACGCGTGGCGGTAAATAAAAAACTGCCCCGCTGATTCATGGTGCCCGCTGCGACATTGTCTCCGGGAAGTTTTTCCACCGGCATGGATTCCCCTGTGAGCATGGATTCATCTATAGTGGAATGTCCTTCCAGCACGACTCCGTCGACAGCAATTTTTTCGCCCGGCCTGACGCGTAGGGTTTCTCCCAAACCAACCTGATCAATGGCGATATCCACATCTTGTCCGTCCCGCACCACTCGGGCAGTAGGCGGTTGCAAACCAATCAAAGCGCGTATCGCCGAAGAGGTTTTGCCTCTGGCGCGGGTTTCCAGAGCATTGCCGAGATTGATAAAAGCCAGAATAATCGCAGAGGCCTCAAAATAGGCGTGGGCGGATAAAGGCGGAAGTTGTTCATAATAATCAATCACCACACAGGAATATACCCAGGCCGAACCAGTACCCAAAGCAATTAGGGTATCCATATTCGACTGCCTGAGCTTTAATAATTTGGCGGCATTGATAAAAAAATGCCCTCCGGAATAAAACATCACCGCCAAAGTGAATAAGGCAATTTCAGACCAAAACCAGGTTCCTGATGCAGTGCCCATTTGCGGAAACCAGCCTAAGTGCGCGCCCAACATCAAAGGAATACCAAGGCCTCCGGCAATATAAGCTTTTTTCATCAACTCATGATAGCGGACTTCTTCCAGCCGCTGTTCTTCAGCAGGATCTTCAAAGCCTTCCATAACCGCAGCATCATAACCCGCCGCTTTTAACGCCTGTTTCATTAATTCCGGGTCAGCATTGCCGGTAACAGTGGCGGAATGATCGGCAAAATTCACGCTGACCGAGTTTACGCCGCTAACGCTAGCCAAAGCGGTTTCCACGGCAGTGATACAACCGGCGCAGCTCATGCCCAGAATGGAAAGGCGGATTGGTTGCTCCGCGGCATTATGCTGTTTAGTCATGGCGTTTCCGGAAAGTTAGGAAAAAATAATCACCAGGCTTACCCTAAGGTAAAGCCTGCATCAACAATGGCGTCTTCAATTTCCTCTATATCGATTTTGGCAGGGTCATACTCTACATCCACTTGTTTGCCCTGATGAGACGCTTTTACAGATATAACCCCGTCAAGACCGCCAAGACCGGTATGGACTTTGTTCTCGCAGCCGTTACATTTCATGCCATTAACTTTAATTGAAACTGATTCCGTCATAAAACTCCCCTGATGATGAAAATAAATAAAAATTATAAGCTATAAGTACAATCGACTTTAGCGTAATTTACATGATATAAACCGGTTGATTTCCATCTTAATCCAAGGTTCCCAACTTCGTGTATAAATAAATTGGTCAACGGCAAAACTTGCCGGACAAACTCAAGTCGATTTCACTCATTGATTAAGAAACGCTAATCCAGCCTTTCAAATGTTGATTTCTCAAAATTAGTTATACTATCAATCTGATGATATCAATTTTCCAATATGCAATTTAAACAATTTATCCTTTTTTTGTTAATGCTTTTTTCGGGTTGGATTCAAGCAGCTAATCTTGGTAAGGTAACGCCTGCCGAGTTACAAGACATGCAACAAAACAAGCAAGCTAATGACGGAACGCTCCCAAAATCCCTAACATGAACTTAAACAATATTCCCAATCAAACCATTGCTCTGGCCGGCATAGTTCAAGCTTGCTATTTAGTCCATCAACTCGCAACCACAGGTAGCGCCGATTCATCTGCCATGGAATCCAGCGTTGCCAGTATTTTAAAAATAGACTCTGATAGCGTAGTTGAAGTTTATGGCGGATTGGCCGGAATTAAGATCGGCCTGATGCAACTGGATCAACAATTGGATGGCAAGTTTATATCCAGCCCGGAGAAAGCCCGTTATGCCGCTCAATTGGTCTATTTGCAAAAACAATTAGCCCATCGCGCCGACATGCTGGAGACCTTAAAAATCGGTCTGGCGAAAGCTCAACTTCAAGCTGAACAATTTGGTTTGATGCATGCCAATGTTCAAGCCAGTCTGGCTGATCTTTACCACTGCACTATCAGTACCCTGCAGCCACGCATCATGGTGATGGGCGATCAGCAATACCTTGGCTCTCAAACTACGGTTAACAAAATCCGCACCTTGCTGCTGGCTGGTATCAGAGGCGTCCTGCTGTGGAGGCAATGCGGGGGTAGACGCTGGAAACTGTTGCTGCTCCGAAACAAAATCCAAACTGAATCCAGATTATTGTTAAGCCGGATTTAGTCTTATGGGCATCTGTAAAGAATCCAACTGCCGTTGCCATACGGCGTTGCGATCAAAAAGATGCGCCTTGTCCGGCTTAGACATTTGAATTTTTAGAGGCTCTCCCTTATGCCGGAATTACCAGAGGTAGAAACCAGCCGCCTTGGCATTTTGCCGCACATTCAGCACAAAATATTTAAACAGGTCATCATCCGCCAATCACAATTACGTTGGCCGGTGCCGGATTGTTTAACAAATTTGTTGCCGGGTTTACGTCTTGAGGATGTCAAACGACGCGGCAAATACTTATTATTCATCACTAAACAAGGCTGCTTAATTCTGCACTTAGGCATGTCCGGGAATTTACGAATCAGTTCCGGGATACAAACAATTGGCAAACACGATCATATTGACTTTATATTTGCGGACGATACCGTTCTGCGCTTCAACGATCAAAGAAAATTTGGCGCAGTGTTGTGGACGTCAGAGCCTCTTGAACAACATGCATTGTTGGCAAATTTAGGGCCTGAGCCTTTATCAGCAGCATTCAATAGCGATTATTTATTTAAATGCGCCGCAAATCGCAGCCTGCCGGTCAAGTCGTTGTTGATGGACAGCCATATCGTGGTGGGAGTGGGCAATATCTATGCTAACGAAGCACTGTTTACCGCCGGCATTCTACCCACCAGACCGTCAGGCGCAATCGGTTTTGAAGAGTTTATCAAACTGGCGGCGTCAATCAAAACCGTATTGCAACAAGCCATTGAAAAAGGTGGAACCACCTTAAGAGATTTTACCAACGCCCAAGGTAAACCCGGCTATTTTCAGCAATCTTTGCAGGTTTATGGACGTGCAGGTCAGCCTTGCCTGATTTGCGGGCAAGCAGCTATCAGCCTTTTAAAAATATCCCAACGCGCCAGCTATTTTTGCCCTCACTGCCAGACTTGATCACAAATATTTCTTATGTCTATTTTGTTTTTTTCGTTACGCGGCGTTCCGGAAGATGAAGCGGAAGATATCCGTGAATTACTCTGTAACAACGACATTGAATTCTATGAAACCAACCCCGGATTATGGGGCATATCCCCTCCGGCTATCTGGCTGTATCACCAGGAAGATATGCAAAAAATCAGGCCGTTATTTGATGAATATCAGCGCCAACGCGCCATCATCCAACGCCAGCGCTATCTACAACTTAAACAACAAGGCGAAACTCAGGGGTTCTTGGCGCATAATTTTCATAAGCCAATCCGGTTTTTAATTTACATTACCACGATAGCCCTCATCGTTTATATTTCTATCAAATGGCTGTTTGAAATGGGTTTATAAATCCGGCGGATTAACGCGGCTCCAAAATTGTCAGAAGTTTCTGGGTTAATTCAGCTACTTCGACACCGAAATCGGTTAAATATCCACCGTCGTTCTGAGTAGTCATGCCTTTTTCAAACAGACGATGAGCTGCCGCAATCATGGATGGATCGGCATTACCATGAACTTTGATGCCTTCCTGATGAGAAGCCAGGTTAAATAAGGAAAGAAATCTGAGTTCGGCTACGAGTTCGTCAGATATTTGTTTGAGCATGTCTAGTTCCCCTGTTGTTATTAGAATATTATTTTGGTTGAAAACTTGTGTCCAGCCAGCTGTACAAAAGTTTTATCAGTTGTTCGTGATCTTCTTGAATGGCATGATTTTCCCCAATTAGACGAACTTGCCGGTAAACCGGATTATCCTTGCCGGCCATACGTCTTTGACGGGCTGAATCCACCACTTCAGCTAAATCAAATTCCGCATAGACATCCAGAAACGGCAGGCCGATATTTTTGATAAAAGCCAGAGTTTGCAGTTGTGGATTATCAGTAACCGGCACGGACAAACTGACTGTGGCGATGGCGCCAATATTATCGGGATGATCATTAACCGCATTGGTCGCCATTAAAGCTCCCAGCCCATAACCTATCAAAGCTATGTTGACGGCGCCATTAGCCTTTAAATATTCTATGGCTGCCTTAATACGATTTTGCGCTTCAGTAAATAACGGATAATAATCCGCTGCGGAAGAAGCGTTTTCCCTTAGCGGCATTTGCAATGCCAGTGTTGCCCAATTGTGTTGAGGCAGCAATATTCTTAACCAGTGCACCAGTGGTTTTTGATCGGGATATTCCCCGGCTTCGTGCAAAATAATCACCGCATTCTGATTTTTGGATTTTTCAGCTTCGGTAAATAAGCTTAAAAACTTTTGTTCTCCCGCATTCAACCAGACAATTTTCCCAATTAACGGGTTATGTTCAATGCTGGCCGCGTAATTTTGTTCTCGCAAATTATCGCTGGCCTGAACAGATCCATCCAAACCGATAAGTAACAATGCAATTAGTAGCTTGAGAATCACGATTTGGAAATACTGTAAAAGTTGCTATCAGTATAACGTTCTGTTATGTCGTCTACTGGTTTCAGTTACTCGTGTTGCTCTTCTGTGCCAAATAGGAGCTTCACGAGAGGCTCTGTGTATCCGAGCTGAAGAGCGAGCGTGACAGTACATCTACGCCGATCCTCCGTACGTATCCTGCAGGCGCTCCAGCTAGTGGCGGGATATCGTAGAGGTGAATCCGGAGACTGTGGTTGCTACTGCCATTGAATGCCGAATATGCTACCTTGACGAACTCCGGATCGGTACATGTCGCCGCCTCGTATTCTCTACGCAAAATCCAATAATAAGCTCAGTATAAGCCCAATATTCCGGATCGGCTTCTGGGCTATATCGCTTGGCAGCGAGTTCTTTACCGTAATTGAGCCTTCGCTAAGACCTCTTCCTGTAGAGCCTCAAGCTCTTCTGGTGTCGGAATTTTTCAGCGGTAAGTGCAGAGGGTACCTGCAGTCCCTTGACGGCCTCCGCCGGATGAAGTGCTCAGCTAGGCTAGCCACCTGCATACCGTTGAGTGTATGGCCGCTCTGTAAT
>CAVUMJ010000016.1:0-12541 GCA_963741375.1 uncultured Pseudomonadota bacterium | reverse complement strand
ATGAAGATACTTATCCGATGCTATCCGACCGTAACAATATCGTGGTGATTGCCGATGAGGCGCATCGCACTCAGTACGGCTTTGAGGCCAAGTTAAAATCGGTTAAAACAGCTACTGTTTATTTGGTACAAGAGCAAGCTAATGACGATAAATACGCTAAAGTAGCTGAGCCGGATGGTGAATATCAATCCCAGTTTCAGGTTGGGTACGCCCAACATCTAAGAGATGCGCTGCCAAATGCGACTTTCGTGGCGTTTACCGGTACGCCGGTATCTTTGGATGATAGAGATACCCGCTCGGTGTTTGGCGAATACATTCACGTCTATGATATGCAGCAAGCCAAGGAAGACGGGGCAACAGTAGCGATTTATTTTGAATCCCGTCTGGCCAAGCTGGCATTAAAAGCCGAACAGATGCCGGAAATTGACGTCGAAGTGGATGAACTGGCCGAGGATGAGGAAGAATCTCAGCAGGCTAAGCTAAAATCCCGCTGGGCTGCGTTGGAAAAAGTGGTCGGCGCCGAACCGCGTATCGCCAGTGTGGCCGCCGATCTGGTAGCCCACTTCGAGGAACGCAATAAGGCGCAAACCGGTAAAGCCATGGTGGTGTCCATGAGCCGGGAGATTTGTGTCCACCTCTATGACGAAATCATCAAACTGCGCCCGGAATGGCATGATGCCGACCCGGAAAAAGGCGCGATCAAAATTGTCATGACCGGTTCCGCCAGCGACAAAGCCTTGCTGCGTCCGCATATTTACAGCAAACAACAGAAAAAACGCCTGGAAAAACGCTTTAAAGATTCGGCAGACCCTTTGCGTTTGGTGATCGTCCGCGACATGTGGCTGACCGGTTTCGATGCGCCTTGCGTACATACTCTGTATGTCGATAAGCCGATGAAAGGCCATAACCTAATGCAGGCTATTGCCCGCGTCAATCGGGTGTTCAAGGATAAGCAAGGCGGGCTGGTGGTGGATTACATCGGTATAGCCAACGAATTAAAGGCGGCATTAAAGGAATATACCGCCAGCAATGGCCGTGGGCGGCCCACTGTGGATGCTGCCGAAGCCTATGCAGTACTGGAAGAAAAACTCGATATTCTGCGTGGCCTATTGTACGGCTATGACTATGCCGATTTTCTAACCGCCGGTCATAAAAGGTTGGCGGGAGCCGCCAATCATGTGCTGGGGCAGAAAGAAGGTAAGAAACGCTTTGCCGATACCGCCCTGGCAATGAGCAAGGCGTTTTCCTTATGTTGTACCCTGGATGCAGCCAAGGCCGTGCGCGAAGAAGTGGCTTTCTTTCAAGCTGTAAAAGTGATCCTGACCAAACGCGATCATAGCCATAAAAAACGTAACGACGAGGAACGCGATCTGGCGATCCGGCAAATCATTAATTCCGCGGTGGTCTCGGAAGAAGTGGTGGATATTTTCGACGCCGTCGGTTTGGACAAGCCGAATATCGGCATTCTCGACGATGCCTTCCTGGCCGAAGTGCGTAACTTGCCGGAACGCAACCTGGCCGTTGAATTGCTGGAGCGCTTACTTGCAGGTGAAATCAAATCGCACTTTGCCGGTAATATCGTACAGGAGAAAAAATTCTCCGAACTGTTGTCTAATGTCATAAAACGCTATCAAAACCGTGCTATCGAAACTGCCCAGGTGATTGAAGAATTAATCGCCATGGCCAAAAAATTTCGAGAGGTCGCTGATCGTGGCGAAGCGTTGGGCCTAAACGTAGACGAAATCCGCTTCTACGACGCCTTGGCGGACAATGAATCGGCAGTCCGCGAATTATCGGATGAAACCCTAAAGAAAATCGCCCATGAACTGGCTGAAAATCTGCGCCAGAATCTCAGCGTGGATTGGTCGCAACGGGAAAGCGTCCGCGCCAAACTGCGGCTAATGGTTAAACGCATTCTGCGTAAGTATAAATACCCGCCGGATCAGCAGGAAGCGGCAATTGAATTAGTTTTGCAGCAGGCGCAGGTGATGGGGGAGGCTTGGGGTTAATGATAAATTGGGCGAGCACTGAAAATCTTGGTGGCAATATGAACATTATTGAATACATGCGTTTTGTATTGGCATTGATTTCTGTCGAATGCGGGGAGCAAATATGTTGTATCTGAATGTAGATCACCTGCGACGCTGTATGCAAACTTTGGATTCTTCCTTGACGCTTTACCGGAAAGCGGAAGTGGATAGTATCGACCAGGAAGTGTTTCGCAATGCCATCATTAAAAGTTACGAGTTAACTCAGGAAACCGCTTTTAAGTTACTTAAAAAAGCGCTTAAGTTTTTTGGGCATAGCAGTCGAAAATTAGAAGCGACGCCGATTAAAGATATTTTACGGCTGGCCGCAGTTCATGACTTAATGACCATAGCCGAAGTCGAGCGTTGGTTTCTTTATCGGGATAACCGTAACAAAACGGCTCATGATTATGGCGAACAATTTGCCAGCGAAACACTGGTGCTAATTCCCGACTTTCTTCAAGATATTGCAATGCTTGCAAATGTATTGGAGCGTAAATTGGGTAAGGAAGGAGAGCAAATTGATAGCTGACTCTGTAAAACTGCACCTGCCTGAGCCCTATTTGTTGATGGTTCAGGATATTTTAAAAACCCATTTACCCAATGCTGAGGTGTGGGCTTACGGCAGTCGGGTGAATGGCGATTATTATGATGCTAGCGATCTGGATTTAGTGGTGCGGCAACCAGAGGATTTGAATCGTAGACAACCAGATTTAGGTGATGTGATTGAGGCATTTTCGGATAGCAACTTACCTATCATTGTGCAGATAGTGGATTGGGCAGCAATTCCAGAGGCTTTTCACCGAGAAATTGAAGCGGGTTATGTGATGATAAAACCGGTAGCAGTCGCACCTGAACTGTTCGAAAATTCCGAATAGTTGCCAATGTGTAAAATTTAAAGGGTATTAATGATCGAATACAGACAAGGCAACCTTTTAGAAGCCCCTGCGGAAGCCCTGGTCAACGCCGTTAATACGGTGGGTGTGATGGGTAAAGGCATTGCTTTGATGTTGAAGTCCAGATTTAAAATGAATTACCATTTATATGCGGATGCTTGTAAAGCAAAACAGGTACAGATCGGCAAAATGTTTGTCACCGAAGTGATGGAATTGGAAGGTCCGCGTTGGATTATCAATTTTCCGAGAAAGCAGCATTGGCGTGACCCATCCCGGTTTGAATGGATTTCCGAAGGCTTAATGGACTTACGGAGTATATTATGGGAGAAAAATATTCAATCCGTTGGTCTGCCTGCCTTAGGGTGCGGTAATGGCGGTTTGGAATGGGATTTGGTTAAAGCGGAAATTGAATCCAGTCTGGCTGGTTTGGATATCCGAATTTTGGTGTATGAACCCAGGCCATAACTTATAACCAAGCGTTAATCAAATTAATCGGCAGATTTTTGAAGTCATCCAAATTTCTTGTTACAAGGGTTAAATTGTGACATTTTGCCGTTGCTGCGATTAGGCTATCTATTACGGGTACTGTCGTTCCTGAACGAATTGCTTGTCCTTGCATGTTTCCCCATTCAATTGAGATTTCAGTATCTACAGACAAGATTCTGCCTGAAAATCGTGCGGCCAAATCTTGTTCCAGCCAAATTTGCAGTGATTGTTTCTTTTTTGAGTTATCAAGTTTAGAGATACCCTTTTGAATTTCTCCCATAGTGATAGCGCTGATGTACAAATGGGACTCCTGAATTTTTTCAATCCAGGCGGCGACATTCTGGTCTGGCTGTGGTTTTATTAATTCCGATAACACGCAAGTATCCAAAAGGTAACTCATAGCTCGATATCCCTACCATTCTCCTTGGATCTGGTTAAATCGAGTTCTACATCAACTAAGGGTGATTGCTGGAAGAATTTGAGCAATGAATCTTTTTTATGAGTCAATTTCTGATAGTCTTCACTTGAAATCACAACGGCGGTATCTTTTCCGCGTACTGTTATGGTCTGCGGACCTGTCGTTTGTGCATCGTGGATGACTTGGCTCAGTTTGTTTTTTGCTTCTTGTAATTGCCAATGCATAACTTTCTCCTGTCTCTGTCTAGACTGTCTAGGTATTATACGCAATTAGAAGCGACGCCGGTTAAAGATATTTTGCGGCTAGCTGCAGTCCATGACTTAATGACTATAGCCGAAGTCGAGCGTTGGTTTCTTTACCGGGATAACCGCAACAAAACGGCTCATGATTATGGCGAACAATTTGTCAGCGAAACGCCGGTGCTGATTCCGGATTTCCTTCAAGATATTGCAACGCTTGCTGATGTATTGGAGCGTAAATTGGGAAAAGAAGGAGAGCATATTGATAGCTGATTCTGTAAAACTACACCTGCCTGAGCCCTATTTGTTGATGGTTCAGGATATTTTAAGAACCCATTTACCCACTGCCGAAGTATGGGCTTACGGCAGTCGGGTGAATGGCGATTATTATGATGCTAGAGATCTGGATTTACTGGTTCGTCAACCGGACAATTTAAACCAAAGGCAAAGTAAGTTAGGCGATGTGGTAGAGGCATTTTCAGACAGTAATTTACCCATCATTGTGCAGATAGTGGATTGGGCAGAGCCATAGGGCGTATTAGCGAAGCGTAATACGCCGGATGGTCGAAGGCCAACGGCGCAATACGGCTAACGCCTATTGCGTCCTATGCCCTACGTTTCCTATTCTCGGACAGCCACCTAGGATTATTTTAGAAAATTTAACCCGAGCCTATTTTCACTATTTTCCACAGAAAAAAGATTTAAACTGGTTTTTAGATCGTTAAAGACTAATTTTCTGTTAAGCTCCGGAACTTAAGAGTCTTTTGTTGATCGATCAGCCTATACAGGTTGGAAAATTATGACGTCTTATTCACTTACTCTAGATAAACTCCATAACACGGAATATCCTGAAAACAGCCCGGAACGTCTCCAGCAGAAGGCTCTGGAAGACAAAGCTTTGGGCACTTTTGTTGAGGCTTTGAATAAGTTTGATTATGCTGATTCCAACGCGGAGAAAAGGCAGTCGGAGTTGGCAGCGGCTAAAGTCATAGATCGTACTGGCGTACCCGTGCGGTATGAGCCCTCATCTTGGTTTTGGGATAAAGGCGTGTTGGTGTTTCCTAACGATATGAATGAATCTTCTGTTAGGGCAACGCTTGTAAAGATCGGCAAAGGCGGAGAGGCTCTGCCGCTCGATGGCAATCAAGAAGATGGCTATTCCGTTGCTGTCTCTGACCTTGATTCGACAGCTCCTGATTTGGTGGAGGAAGCTAAAGCGGAACAACAGAAGGAAGTTATTGATTTGAAAGCGGCTCTGAAAGATGCTGCGGTTAAAACGTTGGAGGCGCATGGGTGGGATGCATACGGGCATAATCATAGATGGCAAAAATACACGCCCCATGCCGATAGCCTTCCTCAAACAGCAGAGGTTTCTCCCAAAACGGTAACAGCTGCCGCAGTCAATCCTCCAGCAGTAGAAATTCATGCTTCAGCTACTTATGCTCTTGTAGCGCGTTCTCCAGCTCTTTCAAAACCAGAATCTACTGGAGTTGAGAAAACGGTTGTTGCTCAGACTTTACCAGTAAAGACACAACACTTAAGTCACCGCGCCCAAGTAACAGCACAAAACGCTAAAATCTTTGCCGAAATTCGTGATCTATCAGAAAAAACAAGGCTGGCTGCACTGGAGTCGGCAAGTGCAAGTAAGGATGTGGTTCGATCTCTCGGTGGGGTGCAAGCAGATATTGTCGTTGCGGAAAATTCTAATCCGCAAAAATGAAACAGGCAGACTGGTAGCCTACACTGAAATTTCCGGCTATTTAGGCGAAAGAAATGTGGTTGATTGTCTTAACAACATAACGCGAATCCCTGAACCAATATAAGGAAACTGATCCATACCTAAGCGCCTTGCCGCTTTCTCCCCTTACATTTTAATGTTGGAAGAACTGACTTTAAACAACCACTTGTTTCCAGAGAGTTATTTCAGCCTTTGAAACTCCTCTCCATTAAAACGCCAAAACTCTTTAACTGGTTCAGTGGTAACTGACTTGGTTTCAGGTATTTCCTCATCTTCTACCGGCAAATCTACAGCGCCTGACTTGCTTTTAATCAATAAATCATTCCAGTCATGTTGATTAGCGACGCTAAGACAAATTAATTTTCCGGCAAAAAGTCCGTCGTCAGTTTGGTAAATTTCTGTCATTTCATGTTCAAAAACTTGATGGATGGCGCTGCCGGTGATTCTTAAAAGCATTAATTCATCGCTGCCATAGCCAGGGCCGGGCGAAAAACGCCGAATTGCCAGCAGTGGTTCTGATTCACTTAGCAGGTATTGACTGTGATCAAAATGAAAAAAACCGAGATTGGTATTATTCCGGCCAAATTTAAGTTTGGTATAAGCCCGCAGTTTCAAATGTTTGCCGGTGTTTTCAAGCAGGGCCAAACCTGCCTGGCTAAAACAGGCGTTGCACATTATTACCTCAGGCTCCGAACTTTCAACTCTGGTTTGTTCTGATTCTATGCCAACTAACACCCACAAAACCTGCTGGTTAAGAATATGCCACTCTATGGTTTCAATCAGCATAATATTCAAAGGCTTATGGGCGGCATCCTCAGCTTGTGTGGTTTTGCCGGTATCGGCGTCATAATCTGAAAAGATGGTTTTTAATACTTCGGTAGTTGAGTATTGTTCAAAACCGGATGGTAAACTGTTGAAATCCGGGATAATGCTTTGCTTGATCTCTGCCTTGGGTTGCTTGCTTTCAGTCCGGTTTTCCAAAGCAGCGGCTTCAAAAGTCAAAATTGCTGGAAATAACCAAAGCACTACGGTTTTAATTGGTATCTTGAGCATCATCATTTTTTAAGGTGGTAGTGGTTTTCCAGTTGCTGAAGTAAATGAATATTAAGGTTTTCAATCATGATAGGCAAAACTATCCGTATTTGCGGCACAGTACAAGGGGTTGGTTTTCGGCCCACTGTTTGGCGGCTGGCAAATGAATTTGATTTAGTCGGCGCAGTATGGAACGATGCTGAGGGCGTTGGTATAACAGTGTGGGGAGCTGAAACCGCATTAGACGAATTCATCCGCCAACTGTCACTACAAGCACCGCCGGCAGCTAAAATAACCGGGATTGTCTGCACCAGTTTACTGACTAGGCCGGATTCTAACGAGTTCAGTATTCTTCCCAGCGCCAACGGCCTGTCCCAAACCGCTATTTGTGCGGATATTGCCACTTGTTCCGCTTGTATTGCGGAAGTTGTTGATGCCGGTAATCGGCGTTATCGCTATCCGTTCACCAATTGTACTAATTGCGGGCCCAGGCTTTCAATTATCAAGGCCATTCCTTACGACAGAATCAACACGACCATGTCGGCATTTAAGCTCTGTGCGGATTGTCAAACGGAATACCTGAATGCGTCTGATAGAAGATTTCATGCCCAGCCTAATGCCTGTCCAACCTGCGGTCCCAAAATAAGCCTGGTAAACCGGAAAGCTGAAGCAGTTTTAACTAATCATTCGGATAGTATTAAGGCCGCTGCCGAATTGATTCAACTAGGGGAGATTGTCGCCATTAAAGGCATAGGCGGTTTTCATTTGGCATGCGATGCCGGTAATCAAGCGGCTGTGGCGGAATTGCGCGTTCGTAAGAACCGCTATGAGAAACCCTTTGCCATTATGGTGCGGGATATTGAAATGCTGGGCCGGTATACCAAATTTGACGCCTTGGAAAAACAACTGCTGGAACATGCCGCCGCCCCAATCGTATTGCTTGACCAAAACGGCGGCAGTCTGGCTGATGCCGTGGCTCCGGACCAAAACAGCCTGGGCTGCATGTTGCCTTACACCCCGCTGCATCATTTGCTGATGCAGGAACTGGGGCATCCTATTGTACTGACTTCCGGTAATCTTAACCATGAGCCGCAATGCCTGAATAATGATCAGGCTATGGAAGAATTGCAGGGAATTGCCGATTTCTGGCTATTGAATGACAGGGAAATTGTCTGCCGGCTGGATGACTCGGTTGTAAAAGTGATGGATACACAAGCCAGAATTTTACGCCGGGCCAGAGGTTATGCTCCGGAACCTATCGATTTACCGCCCGGATTTAAAAATAGTAAATTGGTGCTGGCCACAGGAGGGGAGTTGAAAAATACTTTTTGCCTGTTAAAAAACCATCAAGCCATTATTTCCCAACATATTGGCGATCTGGAAAACCCTGCTACCCAAACTGATTACCGGAATATGTTAGAGTTATACCAAGACCTATTCGATTTTCAGCCGGAAATGATCGCGGTTGACCTGCATCAAGGATATTTTTCCACGCAATTTGGCCAACAATTTGCCGAGCAGTTGCAATTGCCATTGCAATACATTCAACATCATCATGCTCATATTGCCGCATGCATGGCTGAATATGGTCTGCCGATAGATAGCAAACCGGTCTTAGGTGTTGCAATGGATGGATTAGGAATGGGTCCGGACAACCAGCTTTGGGGGGCGGAGTTTTTAAAAGCCGATTACAGACATTACCATAGGCTAGCCTGTTTTCAGGCCATGCCGCTGTTAGGCGGCAATCAGGCGATGCGCCAGCCCTGGCGTAACTGTTATGTAAATCTGAAAACATACTTCGATTGGCCGACAATCAGCAGTCAATATGCCGATCTGGACATTATCCGTTTTCTGACGCAACAGCCTTTAGACTTGTTTGACACCATGATAGCCAAAAACTTGAACTCACCGCTGAGCAGTTCTTGCGGACGCTGGTTTGATGGATTTGCTGCAGCGCTCGGTATTTATCCGGAGACCATCAGTTATGAAGGTCAGGCGGCAATTCGCTTGGAAACTCTGGCAACTTCCGGTTTTGATCAACAACGTGATTACGCTTACCCTTATCAAACAATTTACCGGGATGGTTTGCAGATTTTAAGTTGGAAACCTTTCTGGCAAGGGGTTTTAGATGATTTGAAATTGGGATTGAGCGTGGAGATTATTGCAGCTCGCATTCATCACGGATTGGCGAAGGCTATTACGGAAACTGCTATTATTCAGGCAGATTCTTTTCATTGCGATACGGTTATTTTAAGCGGTGGGGTTTTCCAAAATCGATTATTGCTGGAAGAAGTTAGCCGCTTACTGCGAGCTAATCACAAAACAGTATTATCGCCCAGCAAGCTACCTTGTAATGACGGCGGAATCGCCTTTGGACAGGCAGTGGTTGCCGCTGCTTGCGTTTCAGTTTAATGATGCAAAGGAACGTTTTTCTTAACCGAATCTGAGAAATTTTTTATCTCTGCTGTTTTAATCTGACGAGCTTGGCAAATACCCTGATCTAATTCAGAGTAAGTCACCACTTTGTTGCGACCGGTTTGCTTGGCTTGATACAAGGCTTTGTCGGCAGCTTCCAGAAGCGCATTGTAATTCAGACCGGTTTTCGAGGTGCTGGCAACGCCTATGCTCACGGTATTCGTAACTGAAATGCCTTGCCAGATAAATTGCCGCTGCGCAAAAAACTGTCTTAAGCGCTCCGCCAAAAATATAGCTTCTTCTTCATCGGTAGCCGGTAATAAAAGGCAAAATTCCTCGCCACCATATCGGGCTAAATAATCATCGCCGCGTATATAGGTTTTAACATCTGCAATCAAGTTCCTTAACACTTCATCCCCCACCAAATGCCCAAACTGATCATTAATGGCTTTAAAATGATCAACATCCAGCATCATGATTGTCAAGGTTTCCTGGTTCCGCTGACTTCTTGCCAAAAGCCGCTTGAATTCATTTTCCAGGCTACGCCGATTCCAGGCGCCTGTTAAAGGATCAGTTGAAGCTAATGTTTCCAGTTCTGCGGAAAGCCGATAATTCACCATCAAAATAAAGCCGAAGGTAATGAATAATTGGGTAATAGCGCCGGTAAAAAAGATTAAGGGATTAATGGGTACTTGTTTATTTAAACCGAAATCCATCTCAGGAAATAAAATAACACTGAGACCTCTGACAGCATGGATAGTCGCCAGCAATGCGAATGAAGCGCCGGTCAGCCAGTGGGCAGTGCGTTCCGGCTGAGGAATTTGGATAAACAATGCTTTGGCGCAAATAATATTCAGGCCGCAGAATATAGCGGAGTTTAACAGCACCCGCATATTGATATTCGGCTGGATAACGTTCAGCCAGATATTCAGTAAAATAGCCAATACCACCAGCAAAGCCAGTAATCGCCATTGCAACGCCTGACCTTTAAAGGCTTGAATCCCAACCCATTGCAGACCGGAACCTAATATAACAAAACCAGACCCAATCACAATCGCCCAACGGCTGTCACTGGAAAAATGGCCATATGCTATGCCAAAACCCAAACTAAGGGTAAGACTTGCCAAAGCCCAGTGTTTAAGCCCGGCTATGCCGCGAGCATGCATATCGGCCAGGACAAGCAAAATTGAAAATAAAAAACTCAAAATGGCTATCATGACCAACATCGTATGCATGTCTAATTTCATGAGACACCTTTGATTTCGATGAAGAGCCGATTAGATGATTACACCAATGCAAAAGCCCTGCAATATATTTGTAAAATTGGCTGATGAAACTAAATTATGACCGGAATCAACATCACTTATTTAGTCAATATCAATCGATTTTCGCAGTAGGTTTTCTATTCTCGGACAGCCTCCTAGGAGGCTGTCCGAGAATAGGAACCGTAGGGCATAGGGCGCAATAGGCGTTAGCCGTATTGCGCCGCATGTTGGCCTTCGATCATCCGGCGTATTACGCTTCGCTAATACGCCCTATGGCCCTGTCCGAGAATAGAACATTCTCGGACAGGGCCATAGGCTGGCCAAAAATCGGATTATTTTAATTCAAGCACGTCCTGCATATCGAAAAGGCCGTTATTTTTATCAGACAGCCAGATTGCCGCCCTGACAGCGCCATTGGCAAAAGTCATACGGCTAGTGGCTTTATGGGTGATTTCCAGGCGTTCGCCTTCGTCGGCAAACATGACGGTATGTTCACCAACAATGTCGCCGGCTCTAATAGTTGAGAATCCTATGGTTTGACGGTCACGAACCCCGGTTTCACCTTCCCGGCCATAGATGGCGCAATCTTTTAGACTACGGCCCAGTGCATTAGCCACCACTTCTCCCATACGCAACGCAGTACCGGAAGGCGCATCCACTTTGTGACGATGATGGGCTTCAATAATCTCGATATCGGTATTGTCTCCCATTACTTTTGCAGTTATTTCCAGCAGCTTCAAGGATAAATTAACACCAATACTCATATTAGGAGCCATTACTATTGCTATATCTTTTGCGGCGTCACAGATCAATTGCTTTTGTTGATCAATAAAGCCCGTGGTGCCGATCACTATCTGTTTACCGGCTTGCCTGCAAATTTCGATATGATGCATGGATGGCTCGGGACGGGTAAAATCAATCAGCACGTCAAATCTGTCAACCGCTTCAGCCAGATTATCCGTTACCGGAACGCCGATTGTGGCGATACCAGCCAAATCACCGGCATCCTTATTAATAGAAATACTGCCGGGGCGTGAAATCGCCGCAGTTAATTCGCAAAATGAGGACAGCGCCGCAGCCTTGATTAGACTCAAGCCCATCCGGCCGGAAACCCCTACCACAGCAATGCGAAGCATGATTTATCCTGTTAGTTTGTCAAAAAAGCTTTTCACGCCATCTACCCAGCCGTGTTGCTGCGGACTATGATGCTTACCGCCACCTGTCAAAGATTCGTTGAGTTTTTCTATCAGACTTTTTTGTTCTTTAGTCAGATGAACCGGGGTTTCTAATTGCACTCTGCATAATAAATCCCCAACAATACCGCCGCGTACCGGCTTGACGCCTTTGCCGCGTAATCTGAACAGTTTTCCGGTTTGGGTTTCCGGAGGAATCTTCAGTTTGACCTTGCCGTCCAGAGTTGGCACTTCCAACTCTCCGCCCAGACATGCGGTTGGAAAACTGATAGGCACTTCACAGTAAAGGTTGGCGCCATCACGGGTGAATATACTGTGCTCCTTAACTTGAATCTGCACATACAAGTCTCCCGACGGCCCACCATTCAGACCCGCTTCGCCTTCTCCGGCCAAACGAATTCTGTCGCCCGTATCAACACCAGCAGGAACCTTGACCGACAAGGTTTTGGTTTCCTGTACCCGGCCTTGCCCATAACATTTGCTACAAGGATCTTTAATTTGTTTGCCTGCCCCCCTACAAGTCGGACAAGTCTGTTGAACGGAGAAAAATCCTTGTTGCATTCTGACTTGGCCGTGGCCATGACAGGTTGTACAGATAATCGGAGAGGAACCTTTTTTTGCGCCTGATCCGCTACACTCGCCGCAAACCACCATCACCGGAACTTTGACCGTAGCCTCCGTACCGCCAACCGCTTCTTCAAGAGTTAATTCCAGGTTATAACGAAGATCTGAGCCGCGTTGTACGCTACTGCGTTGCTGACGGCCGCCACCAAAGATGTCTCCAAACACGTCGCCGAAAATATCGCCGAAATCCGGGCCTGAACCCCGGCCA
>CAVUMJ010000015.1:0-13490 GCA_963741375.1 uncultured Pseudomonadota bacterium | reverse complement strand
AGTCACTGCGATCACGTATTCAGTGTTATTCAGATCATTTTGCAGCGTCAGTATTCTTGCAGTTTGCTGACCGTTGCGGGCAAGAAATATGACTCTGTCCTGTTTTCGCATGTCTATTTCCAGAGTTAGATCTCTTGAATCGAAGGTCTTGATGGCCGCTTCCAGTGCAGACCACAACCTGGTGCCGGCCTGATCCAGGGAATCGCCTTGCTGTTCCAGTTGTTGTAACAATTCGAACAGATTTGCATTGAGCATGGCTCGCCATTGTTCCCGAGTGTGGACGGCCTTGGCAACCAGGTCGCATCCAAGCGAGCCATTACCGGCTATGCATAACACCCATTCGCCGTCGTGACTGAGAGAGACGCCGATAGCTTCGTCATTATCCTGACTGTCCCGACTATATGGTTTTGACGCTCTTAGCGCTACGGGTTTGCCGGAGCTTAGCCATTGAATTTGCAGCGATTCTGTGTCGAATGCATAACGCGCGGCGGCCAGATTTAACGCTGTTTGAAAAACCGGGGCTTCCAGAGCATGTCTGGCGTCTTTGTTCTGACTGTTCAGAGCCGGGAAGCGGCGCAGTACACCAGCCGGTGCGAATAATCCAAATTCGCCGGCGGCCTGATCTAATTTTTTCTGAAAAATAGCTTGGTCTGCGTTGTATGGTTTCGTTAACAATCGTTCCGGAGTGGGGAAATCGCTACGGTTTTCCAGAATTTGTATTTGATAGCCGCTGATACGTTCGATTAGATGATTGTTTTCATCCACGACTAGCACTTCGCAGCATATTTTGCTACCTTCCCGGGCAAGAATATTGGCTTTAGCCCGGTAATGACCGGTTTTTCCGGCATTGGCGTAAAGATCAATGGCGTCAATACGGACAGGCAAGCAAATTTCCGGCGTTACTGATAACTGTGCGGCTTGTAATAAGGTATCGCGAAAATACGGATCGCCAAGTATCAAAGGCGCTTGCAGCTGTTCCGAAAAGCCTTCCGGCTTCTCCAGGGTTTGCTGACGAAACTCAGTCGTAAAGCTGACGCCGCTGCGGTTTAAATGATTAATGGCGCTGATCCGTTGAAATAGCGGGCCCTGGAACAACACATTGCCGTATAAATCAGTTGACGGCACAATGCCTAGCATGCCGCGCTCCGGCAGGCCTAGTTCACCGGTATGGCAGGTTTGACGTTTGCCGAAAATCAATTTCGCTGAAAAATGCGCCTGTTCCCAGCCGGTTTGTTCGGTGTGAATGGAAGCCTCGACAACAAGAGCCGCCTCCGGGCTTAGCCGTTCTTTGGCTAAGGTGCGGATTTCTAAAATCAATTCCCGGCCCGGATTGACCACAATAGGTTGTTCCAGCCTGATATCCTCAATGCGTACGATCTCTAAATCAGGATTGCTTATCAGCGCCAAACTGTTTTGAGCCATCGCTTCCAGGCCCATCACGGTAGGTAATAACAGCGATCCACGATAATTATGATCATTTAGATACAAATCATGGCGGCTATCCAAAATCACCCGGCTAATTCGTTCGATTCCGGGTTCAGCCTGGCGGACAGTGCCAAGGAATCTTCCGACAGCCGGTTGCGGCATTTCTTGCTGCGCGGGTTGCCAAGTGGCTAGACCGTAATTGCTGGCGGTGACGATCACTTCAGGGCTAGGCGGCGTCAACTTAATCCAGCGCATGAACTGGCTGACGCCGTCTTGCACTGAAATTGCGTTTATGCCCATTTTCGCCAAGTGCTGCACAGTGCCAAGTTTCACGCCCATGCCTACTTCATCCCAAACCCCAAAGGCATAACTGATCACGGCGGTTTTGGGATGAGTCTGTCCATATTGTTCAAGAAGCCGCGCAACTGTTTCATTGGAATAGGCATACCAGGCATTATGACGCATACCGGTCACGCCTATGATGGAGGTAAACACTGCGAAAAGTTTAAGCGGAGCCGCTGCAAAAATTTTAAATAAGTTTTCAGCGCCGCGAAGTTTGGTGGCGATTTCGGCTTCCGCCTTGGCGGCAGACACTTCAATGACTTTGCCGGGGCTATTGTTGCCCGCGCCATGTAGAATGCCGGTAATCGGCCCTAAATCACGGCGAATTGAAGCCACTACCGTTGCAAGCGCGGCGTAATCGCTGACATCCACAGCATAATAGCGGTAATCAATCCCGGCGCTGTCGAGTTTCTGCAGGGTAATAGCCAACTCGTTGTTTTCGCCGGATTGCGGCAGCGGAGAGCGTCCTATCAGAGCCAGTTTTGCGGCTGTTTCGCTAGCAAAGCTCATGGCGCATTCGGCAGTAATACCTTTGCCGCCACCGGTAACCAGTAATACGTCGCAGGGTGACCAGGCCAGATGACGCGGCGGGCAAAGTTGTGTTTCCACAAATTTGACCCGCTGCATGAAACGCTGACCATTTGCGTCATATTCCACGGCGTGATAACGGGGTTGGTTGCTTAGCTCGGCAGCAAGTTGTCCGGCAACAAAATCGGCAGACAGTTGACGATCCGCCTCAAGCACAACTACTTCCATTTCCGGTCTTTCCTGGTAGATACTGGCGGCAAATGAACGGATTGCCGGCAATTGCCCGGATTTGGCGTTTATTTGCTGTTGTATGAATACCAGGGTGCGAAGGTTTTGCCAAAGTTTGGGATGTTGTTGATACAGCCTTTGAAATATAGCCAGTTGATGCACTTGATCGGCCGTCATGCCGTCATCGCTGTTATCCAGCAAAATCAACAACTGGGAAGGCGAGTAATTAAAATCCGCGCTGGGGGCGTCATAGAACAGCGGGGTGGAAAGTTGCCGGGCAAATTGATCTGCGAATGCCGATGCTCCGCCCGGTGCGATCAGTAACAGATTTGCTCCTAAGCCTAAACCCGGATCGGCGGACAGGTTTAAAGCCTCAACTATTTTGGTTTGACAAAAGGCTCGTACCCAACGCGCCGTTGTTGGTTTTTGGGCAGGAATAGTTTCGCTGACAGTTGGAACTGCGATGCCTTGTTGTATGGCTGCCTCAATTTCTGTAGCGATTTCACCAAGCGTGGCATTGCTAAGGCTACCTGCCTGGAGGCGGTTTTGGCATTGAGTTTGCAAAAGCAGTTCGCCTAACAGCGAAGCGGCTTTGATAGAGTCGATATTTAAATCGTCCAGTAATTTTTGTTCGGGCTTTAGGCTGTCATGATCGAAACCGGTGTGTTCCACCACTAGATCCAGTAATTGGGCTAAAACTTTTGAATCGGCAGGTTTGGTTCCAAGCGCGGCGTCGAATGTTTCAATAATTTGTTTCAGATTCGCGGCAGCCAGCTGGATGGTGTCAATCTTACCTGCCACGCCCAGTTGCAAAGCGGCGTCTCCGAGTAAACTGCCTATCTTGATTGAATCCAGATTCAAATCGTCGATCAAATGCGCGTCATCGGCTATGGAATTTTCACTGAAACCGGTGCGTTCACAGATTAAACCCAGTAATACCGAATGGGCGGAATTACTAGATGGTTGGTGAGGATTTGAAACCACGGTTTCTGCGGGAATGGGCAGAGTAGGAGCGGTGACAATCTTATCGACAATATTAGAAATATTCAGCGGTTGTATATGACTTTGTTCAAGTTCGATAGTCTGCTGAGACTCAATGCCGGTCATTTCCCGCTCACAAGGATTGACATAGAATTTCCGATGGGAAGTTGGTATAAACAAGCGCACTAGTCTTCCGGAATATAATTGCGACCAGTTTAATTTGCTGCCGCGCACAAAGGCTTCTGCGATGACGGTATTGAAATCCGCATCCTGTCCGGCTTTGCTTTCCACTGGAAAACAGGGTTGGACTGACGAAGCGTCATGGCTTTGCGCCAGTTTTGTCAAAACCCGGCCAGGGCCCACTTCTATCATCCAGTCGCAATGCTTGGACATGGATTCCAGCAAGCTGGTGAAATCGACCGGCGATACAATTTGATCGGCAAGATGGTTTTTCAGATCAAAATCAGAGTTAATTTCCCGTCCCCCCATGCCGGAAAATATCTTGCATTTGGCAGGCTTTGCAAATGGCGAAATTCTTTCGCTATGGCGGATTTGATCTGCGGCATCGGCAACCAGACGCGAATGAAAGCCGTTGGATACCGGTAGCATGGTTCCTTGAATGTCTTGAAGGCCGGCCAGTTTTAGAACCATTTCCACCGCCTCAGCTTCACCGGAGATGACGGTCTGATTTGGCGAGTTGCGGTTGGCGATAACGCAATATCCGGTTTCTAACTTTTCCAGAAGAGCTTCGGCGGTTTTGGCATCGCAGGATAGTGCGGCCATGCTGCCGTTGTTGTCTGCCGAGGCCGACATCGCCGCGCCGCGCAACGTGGCGAAGCGCACCAGAGATAGCGGATCATAAATGCCGGAAGCCGCCAACGCGGTTAGCTCTCCCAAACTGTGGCCGCCCACCACCTCTTGTTTGATACCCAGTGCTTTTAAGCGTTCCAGCCACAGCCAGGAGGCGGTGCAGATTGCCGGTTGAGCGTTTTCGGTTAGGGTAAGCTTGGTCATCCTTGCCGAGCCGCCGATATTTCCCGGATCGCGTTCCAAACTGGTCAGGAATAAATCGCTTAATGCTTGAGTTTGTCCGTTAAAGCCAAGTTCCTCACGCACTGCCGCCACCTCGGTATCGGCAGTGCCGGTGAAATGCTGAGCCCATTCGAAACGCCTGGTCAAGGCGCGGGCCATGCCGACTTGTTGCGAACCTTGGCCGGGAAACAAAAAGCCTACTTTGGCGCAATCGGCGTTGTAACTAAACCAGATTTGTTCGCCACGCCAGATCTCGCCGGATTGCAAGGATTCATTTTGCAGCCTGATTTCCAGCTCTTCAAGTTTAGCGGTTAATTCGTCGACGCTGCCTGCAATCACTGCCGCCCGCCAGGGCTGGTTTTGTATGACTTTAGCGCAACCTGCCGCCAAATCGATTAATTCGCTGGTGCTGATGCCTTTGGTGTTGCGTATGGTGCAGTGGATGATCCGGGTCAGCGCGGGCAAATCGTCTGCCGAGAATGGAAACACCTCGGTATTTTGCTGGCTTGCCAACAATGAGCGCTCCGGAATCGACGATATAAACTCAGCAGCAGGCGGATCGCCGCTTTCCAGCGTAACGTGGCAATTAATGCCGCCGAATCCCATGGCCGACACACCGGCCCGCATTTGTTCATGCGGCTCGCGAATTTGTCCGTCCATGATCGGGTAAAGCGCCCGGGCTTTGTCGATAAAACTATTATGGGGAATCTGGCAACCGGCAATGGGTGGGAGGACGCGGCGATTTAGAGCAATAACGGTTTTGATGAAACCGCCGATACCGGCGGCAGCCTTGGTATGACCGACTATGGACTTAAAGGATGTTACGCCGATTGAATGATCGGCCGCTTTGCCTAAGGCATCAACAGCATTGGCGATACCTTCCAGCTCAACGCGGTCGCCTACAGCGGTTCCGGTGCCGTGTCCTTCAATAAAGTCCAGGGTGTCCGGCGTATAGCCTGCGCTCTGGTAAGCGCGTATCAATGCACGGGCCTGGCCTTGCGGGCTAGGGGTGGTGATGCCGCCGCGGCCATCCGAAGAAACCCCCCATCCTTTTAATACAGCAAACACCCTGTCGCCATCGCGGCGGGCGTCCTCCAAGCGTTTTAACAAAACCATACCGCAGCCTTCGCCGGGAATGAATCCGCTGCCTCGTTTATCATATACCCGCATTTCATCTTTGCTTAATGCGGTAGATTTCGCAAATCCGATCAACTCGAAGGTATCCAGACTGACATCAACTCCGCCGGCTACCACAAGATCCAGTTTATTGTGCTGAAGGTAATCAGCCGCTGTGGCGATTGATAACAACGACGATGAACAGGCTCCGTCTACGATATAACCGCCGCCATGAAGATCCAGATAATTGCAGATACGGCCGGCAATGGTATTGGCTAAACCGCCGGCTAAACTGTCTTCTGTGATCTCCGGAAACACCGATTTATAAAGTTGCTCCATGGTGGATTCAAATGCCTGCACATTTTCTGCAGATAAGCCGTGCGCCTGCGCGGCTTTTCTAAAAACTTTGCGTACGAACGGCCAGCGTAACCGTAGCGTGTTAGCTCTGGTTTCCTCGCCTGTTAGCGTGTTGCCTAAAATAACGCCGGTACGGTCACGAGGAATGGCGTCGCCATGCAAACCGGCATGATCAAACGCTTGAAGTGCTGTTGATAACGCCAGCCAATGGACGATATCGGTGTTTTGAAAAGTCGATTTAGGAATCTTATGGGTGCGCGGGTCAAAATCGAATCCGTCCAATACAGCTGCACGGCGGCCATAAGTTTTGTCGGGAATTCCGCTAATGGCGTCGTAGTATTCGGCGGCAGGTAAGCGTACATCCGGCATATCCCGAAATTGTTGTCTTCGCGTTAGAATGTTTTCCCAAAGTTCTAACAAGTTTGCCGCACCCGGATATCGACAAGCCATTCCTATTACAGCTATTGGTTGAGCGGTTTCCGATTTCATAAAATCTCCATTAAGGTGGGTTGAATAATCAAGAACGGAGTTTTTCTCTGTTCATTGAAAAAAAGTTGCAAAAAACGATTGATCGAGGATTTTTCTTTCTGCCAATTTTTAATTTTGGTCAGGCGCCTGAGTTATTAAGCGCTGAGGCATTTTGATATGCTGTATCCGGGTTATAATGATGTAGTCTGAGAATCTGCGGAAGATTGCTCATGACATTTACTACTGCCGGAACAGAAATATCCGGAACGCTGCATAGTGATAAGGTATCTATATTTTTAGAAACTAATAGAAACATGGCATTGTTAGCTGCCACTAATATTTTTTTGGCTATGTCTATTTTCATCTCGGTCACCTTTGGCTTGTTAACGACAGTAAGCACACCAACCGAACCAACTTACTGTAGTGAGAACCTCTTTCGGAGTTCTCTGAAAAAATATCGGTACCCATATCCGGGCAATCCCAACTTGGTATCTCTTCAGACGGTTTATTTATAACAATATGTATCGATCAATTCTGTGAGATATTTCCAAAATATTTTTATCCATATCAATCAAAATGAGCTTTGAAAATAATTACTAATCTAGAAAATATGCATCTAACATTGCAACTAAGCAGCATTTCATCTTGTCTAATTCGCCGGTCTGTTTACGCTAAACACCGGAAATTGTGACCAACCAGCAGTATTTATTTTTTGAACTACTATTCAATGACATAGACTTATTGATTTATTAAATTCATGTTCGTTCGTTTAAAAAACTTAAGCTCCATTCAACTCTGGTTATTCTGCCTTAGCGTTTCACTGGTTACTTCAGAAATCATTGTGGTTGGCATGGAAATTTTGCTGAAAGGGGTGATTACCTATGACTTTCTGCTAACAGGTTTTGTCGCATCGTTATTAGTTGGAGCCCTAACGGTTAATCTCGTCAGTTTTTTTCTTGCCCAGCAAAGGAAAGCCGAAGCCGCCATTCTTCTTCAAGGGATTACCGCCAATGCTCCGGAAGGCGTGGTTTTAATCCACACCGCCAATAGTAAAATCATCTACACTAACCACCAATTTGATAAAATGTTCGGATATGATCCGGGAGAATTGATCGGGCAACATATTTCGGAAATTAACGCCACGCCAAATATATTTTCTGAGATTTCCGTGAGCCAGCTCAACCACGCCATTGAAAAAAATGGGGTGTGGAGCGGCGAAATATTGAACCATAAAAAAGACGGCTCCACATTTTGGGCGTCCGCCCATGTTTCTTCTTTTCACAGTGAGGATTACGGCGCCCTTTGGGTATGGTTTCAATCCGACATCACCGAGCGGAAAAAAAATGAGAATGAGATTTACCATCTGGCGTTTTATGATCCACTAACAGGACTTCCGAACCGTAGATTGCTGCTTGACCGCCTCAGCGTGGCGATTTCCGCTTCGGAACGAAGCAAACAATACGGGGCGTTATTGTTCCTTGATCTGGACAATTTTAAAACCCTGAACGATACTATGGGACACGAAGCTGGCGATAGATTACTGGTTGAGGTTGCCCATAGCCTCAAGCTTTGTTTGCGTGAGGTGGATACCGTGGCCCGCTTTGGTGGAGACGAATTTGTGGTATTAATCGAAAATATTAGTACCGACGCCAACGATTCTTCGCAAATTATCGCTCAAATCGCCGAGAAAATACGCGAAACCTTGGTAACCCCGTATCAAATTCATTACAAAACCCATCATAGTTCAACCAGTATTGGCGTGTGCCTGTTTTGCGGCAATGAAATTTCGGTTGACGAACTGGTGAAATACTCTGATATCGCCATGTATGAAGCCAAGGATTCCGGGCGGAACAAAGTCAGGTTTTTTGACCCGCAATTACAGAAATCCGTGGAATCACACGCTGCGCTTGAGTCGGATTTACGCCGCGCCATCAATGCCAAGCAATTACGTTTGTATTATCAGATACAAGTAGACGACGATTTGCGTCAAATCGGTGCGGAAGCTTTGATACGCTGGATACATCCCCATCGCGGCTTAGTATCGCCTTCACAATTTATCCCTCTCGCTGAAGAAAGTTCGCTGATTCTGGAGATTGGAAGTTGGGTGCTGGACACCGCCTGTGAGCAGATCGCCAAGTGGGGTAATAACAAGCAGACCAGCAATCTGGTGGTTGCTGTCAATATCAGTGCAAAGCAGTTCATGCAGGCTGACTTCGTGGAACAGGTGTCGTCCGTGTTGAAAAAGCATAACGTTGATCCCGCCTGTTTAAAACTGGAATTGACTGAGAGTATAGTTTTAGACGATTTGGTGACGGTTGTTGAAAAAATGGTTGCCCTGAAACAAGTAATAGGCGTCACTTTGTCTCTTGATGATTTCGGCACCGGATATTCGTCGTTATCCTATTTGAAACGCTTGCCTCTTGATCAAATCAAGATAGACCAAAGCTTTGTGCGGGATATGACCAAGGTCACAAGCGATGCCGTCATGGTTAAAACCATAATCGGCCTGGCGCAAAATTTTGGCTTGAACGTCATTGCCGAAGGGGTGGAGACCGACGAGCATCTGGCCTTTCTCAAGGAGTATGGCTGTACGGCATATCAGGGTTATCTTTTCAGTAAACCTCTACCTTTGGAAAGATTTGAAGCATTAATTCTGAAAAAGAAGCGATAGCTTAAAAAAGATTTTATTTACCGAAGCGGCAACTTTTCGGATGCAGAAGCATCGGTAGAGCTTGAAAAATTGCCAACCTAGTTTGCTATGATTGACGCCTGACTACATTCAATTCCGCCTCGGCATTGGCTCTTCTAACTGCATCCGCTACCTCCGTGGTCACAATCGTCTTACCAATCGGCGCCAAGGCGATACCTGCCAGCTTCAGATGCTGAATACCGAAAGGGATGCCGATAATCGTGCTAAAGTTCAGCACCGCAGAAATGACATGGCCCACCGCTAACCAAAAACCGGCAAGAACGAACCAAATAATGTTGCCTACCATGCCAAGACTACTGGTGCCTATATCCTCTTGGTGAGTAAGTTCGTCACGGTTGATGGCTTCTTTTCCGAAAGGAAAAAAACTGAAACTCCCCATTACAAAACAGGCTCTGCCCCAGGGAATGCCAATCACGGAAATAAATGCCAATAAACCGATAATCCACCAGACTATTCCCATGATTGCCCCACCAAGAACGAACCAAAACAAATTTCCGATTGCACGCATTGTTTATCTCTATATTAATTAAGAGGCGAGTTAGAATTTCATGATGATAATCATGAGTCATAATATCCGCATGTCAAAGCATGAATTTCCTGTTGCCGGTTTGCGGATCGCATGATAGGTTTAGAAAAATGCTATGATATGTAATAGAATGCCAGTTAGGGCTATTATAAGATTAATTATAGATTAATTTATGCCTTGATGACATTAGCATATATTTTCCATGTAAAAAATTCAGACACTCATGGCTATCCAATTCGAAGACATAAATAATAATCTGCGGCACATCACTATATCCGGACGTCTTGATATTTTGGGTACGGATGAAATATCCACAAAATTTGCAGCTTTGTCCTGTATCGATAACAAAAAAGTGATTGTCGATCTAAGTGCTGTCAGCTTTCTGGCCTCAATAGGCATCAGATCTATCATCACTAATGCCAAGACGTTAAAACAGCGTGGCGGTCGAATGGTTTTATTTGTCGGCGATAACGCCGCGGTCAGCAATACTCTGACCATGACCGGAGTCGAAGCGCTGATTCCCATGTTTGCGGATTTCGTTGAGGCTAGCGAGGCGGTTCTTGCTTAACTCGAGCACTCATTGCCCGATCAGTTTGAAGTTGACTGTCGGCGCTGATCCGAAAGACTTCAGGAAAGCCTCGCTGCAACTCAATCAGTTTGCTCAAGACAACGGCATACCGGATGAACAGCTTTACCGTCTGGATTTATGTCTAAATGAGGTACTGGCTAATATACTGGAGCATGGCGGCAAAACGGCTTTTTCCGAATCCATATGCCTACAATTCAACGTTAGCCGGGATTCGGAATACTGCGAGGCGGTCATAACCGTTTCAGATGCAGGGAAACAGTTTGATTTCATGCAAGTGGAACAAAAACCGGAACCGAAACATTTGGACGATGCGCAGCCTGGCGGGTTGGGTTTGCTGATGTTGCGCCGTTTTACAGACAAATTAAAATATTGTTATGAAGAAGGCCGCAATCAACTGGTGTTGTCTTTTCGGTGGGCCGAAACTGCGAAATGAATCAAAAAGTCAATCTTAGCATGCCGTTTAAAAGAGGGCCGGATCGTCGCAATTCCCAGCAGGACACCGGCAAGCCTCCGCTAAAAAGATTAAAGGAAAGGCGGACTGCCGGTCCTAACTGGTTAAATCTCTTTCAGGGAATAGAAGATTCCGTTATCAATCAGGCATTAGATGATATGGATGTTCTGGTATTTCCGGAAAACCAAATTATTCTTAAACCAGGCGATAAGAATGAATGTATTTACTTGCTGTTATCCGGCAAGTTGGCGGCTTATTTCGATAATCAATTTAATCCGGAAACTGCTGTTGAAATTAAACCCGGTGAATGTATAGGCGAGTTTTCGGCCATTGACGGCAAGCCGGTTTCAGCCACAGTGATTGTTGTGCAAGAATCCCGCATCCTCAAGCTGACTCCTGAATCGTTTTGGTCCAAATTGATGCCGATTCCCGGCGTCGCCAAAAATCTGCTGGTCTCATTAACCGAACGCATCCGCCGCAGTAACGAAGCGTTGCTGGAAAAATACCGCAAACAGCTGGAACTGCAATATCTAAAACAGGAACTGGATGTCGCCAGACAACTGCAAGCCGGCATGTTGCCGCAAAGCCCTTTGTTTGCAGACAGGACAGAGATAGAAATCGACGGGGTCATGGAACCGGCCTCTGAAATCGGCGGCGATTTGTTTGATGCTTTTTTTGTGGATGAACATCATTTGTTTTTCTGCGTAGGCGATGTGTCGGGGCATGGCATTCCTGCAGCATTATTTATGGCGCGCACCATCAGCTTAATGCGAACCTTCGCCATGACCACCACCCAGCCGAACCATTTGCTGGAACGCATCAATCATCAGCTATGCAAAGGCAATGACGCGGACATGTTTGTGACCTTGTTTTGCGGTTTTTTCAATGTGCACAGTGGTCAGCTTATCTATTCAAATGCCGGGCATAATCCACCGGTTTTAGCCAGTAGTAATGGCGTCAGCAAACTGCTTCTTCCCAAAGGCGCAATGATAGGTGTTATTCCGGATATCAATTATACCAACCTGGAAATCCATTTAAAGCCGGGAGATTTGTTGCTCTGTTATACGGATGGCGTTACCGAAGCCCAAACCGGAGAGGGCGAAGAGTTTTCCGAACAACGTTTGCTGGAGCTGGTTGCAGCCAATACTTACCTGTCGATTGATGAACTGCTTTTGCTGTTGCGGCAGACTTTAAGGGAATTTACCGACAATCTGGATTTAACCGACGATTGTACGCTGCTGGCTATGCGTTGGCCTACCGGAAATAAGCCCTACTTGCTGTCGTGATTAAATACGCCATCCCAGTCAGCAGGCGGCGGATTAGTTAAAAAATAATTTATCCGGTCACGATAAATTGTATATAGTCTGACCTCAGGATTTTGGTCGGTCAGTTCTAAAAACAAACCTAATGCCGAATTCCACTGGCGATTTCGATATTGTCTTAATGCTTCTTGCAATTTTTCCAGTTCCTGTATTTGTGCGAAATTGGCTGATTCCAGCAGGCAAACCGGCTCATAAATGCCGATCGGTTCCTGTTTACCTTTAACCCTGACACAATCCAGCTCTCGATAAAGAAATCCAGGGGCATGTTTTCGGGTGGCGTCGCTGACAATGATGCAAACCCCATATTGTTTGGTCAATCCTTCCAGGCGCGAGCCCAGATTAACGGCATCCCCTAAAACGGTATAAGCCATTCTGAAGGTTGAGCCCATATTCCCCACGCTCATTCTGCCGGTATTAATGCCTATGCCCAAATTGATTTCAGGCCAGCCTTTTGTTGAAAAGTCACGGTTAACTTCCGCTAAAGCCATCAAAGTATCCATCGCCGCAGCAATTGCATGAGCGGCATGATTCGGGTTGAGTTGAGGCGAACCCCAAAATGCCATTACCGCATCACCCATATATTTATCTATGGTGCCTTTGTGTTTGTGTATGGTTAACGTAATAGGCGTCAGAATCCGGTTCATTAGTTCGGATAATTGATGGGGTTCCAGTTGCTCGGAAATACTGGTAAAACCTCTAACATCGGTAAAAAATACCGACATTTCCCGATTTTCGGCTTTTAAGTTGAAATCCTCGTCGGATTTGGCCATTTGTTCCACTAATTCGGGAGGGATGTATTGGCTAAAATATTTGCGCAACTTAAATTTCTTGCGGGTTTCCAGGAAGTAGGCGAAACTGAAATGGTTTAGAAATAGCGAGGTTAACAGCAATAATGGACTAAACAGAATGGAGTCGATATTGTATTTATCCCAAAGCCGCAGGTTAACGGTAATCAGCGCCATAGTTAAAAATGTAAAAATTAAAACTGCGTACTTTAATGAAACTCTGTCCCAGGCCAGGCAAGCAATTACGCCTAGCAATAAAATCTCCAGCATTTCAAAGCCCAACATAAAACGCGGTTTGGATTTAATGTTATGATCGAGCAATGCGCTGATAATATTGGCGTGAATTTCCACTCCGGGATAAACGTTTTGCACAGGGGTGCTGCGAAGATCCATTAAACCGGCTGCTGTCGTGCCTAAAATGGCGATTTTACCGGTTAATTCGGCTGGGTCGATTTTACTGTTTAGAATATCGGTAGCGGAATAATATTTAAAACTACCCTGTTTGCCCCGGTAGGGAATTAAAATTGCGCTATGTTCGTCAGTAGGTATGGTGTAGTCCTTAACTTGTATCCCTTCCAAAGAGGGGGAATCGGGGTTTTCCTGCTCATCGGTGATAAAGCCGATTGAATA
>CAVUMJ010000014.1:0-4721 GCA_963741375.1 uncultured Pseudomonadota bacterium | reverse complement strand
CATTCGGATTTGGTCCTATAGGCGGAGAAACTAAAGCTCCAAAACTCTGACTCTGCAAATTTGAAGCGCCTAAGGTGTACCAAGTGTCATTTTGTTTGCCGCTCAACACTCCGGACTCCTGATGGGTATCATAAGAACCGCCGCCTGCATCCACCACAATACTGGGTTGTTCAGCCTGCTTGCCTTTCCGGGTAAATATTTGAATTACCCCTCCAATCGCTTCGGAGCCGTATAAACTGGATTGCGGCCCGCGGATAATTTCCACCCGTTCAATCTGATCTATTGGAATTAATTCAAATGCAGTAGAGCCTAAGGTTACCGAACCTGCTTTAATACCGTTGATCAGCACCAGAATTTGATCGGCATTTGTGCCGCGCATATAAACACTAGCGGGTTGACCGTAACCGCCTTGTACGGCCACATCCACACCGGTCAATCCTTTCAAAAGATCCGGAAGGGTTTTGACTTGCTGTTTGTCGATATCTTCACGGGTAATGATAGTGGTTGCTACAGCCAATTCATTTTTATTGGTTTCGGTACGAGTGGCTGTCACTACAATTTCCGGTAGAGTTACCTCTTGATCGGCATTTTCAGTATCAGCCTGAACAGTGACAGACATGCCGGCACCAGCCAGCATTAAACAGCTTAGTAGAAATTTTTGCATGTTTTCCTCTGCGCCCACCGCGCAAATGGCTAAAAATATGACAGAGGAAAATTGCGAAACGAAAAAGACGGAGACATGCTCAGACCATTCCGTAAACAGCCCTCCGCTGTCTCGAATGATCTTTCCGGCCAGTCTCCGGGCTTATAAGCGGCTAATTGCCAAAACTACGACCTTCCCATGCAGACACACAGTGGTATAAACGTAGCCCTTAACTTATCTACCGTTGCGGGGGCAGCGTCGGAATTGGCGATTAAGCAAGTAATCACCGCACCGACTTCCTGTTCAAGCTGAATTGGTATTCCAATCCAGGCACCTGAAAGAGTGGCGAATTATAGAGAGTAAAAAATGAATTAGCAATAGCTTGCATTTAACGAACTATTCAAATTCAGTAACGCAATGCATCGACCACCAGCTTGAATGCTGGAGAAGATTGCCGGCGATTTGGATAATACAGGTGATAACCCGGAAATTGCGGGCGCCACTCGTGGAGCACTGCCACAAGCCTGCCCTGGGCGACATGCTGCTCTACCATATCTTCAGGAAGATAAGCCAAACCGAATCCAGCCAATGCGGCTCTTAGTATCGCGGCGCCGTTATTGAACGTCCACTGTCCATGTACGTGCACTTTTAGCGCATGATTATTTCGCTCGAATTCCCAAACCAGTAAACTGTCATGGGTCGGTAAGCGTAGATTGATGCAATCGTGCGCAGCCAAATCCTGAGGCGTTTGCGGCGGCGGCCGTTTGGCAAAGTAGTTTGGCGCAGCTACGACAGCTATGCGGAGATCGGGGCCGATGCGTACGGCTATCATGTCTTTTTCCACCTGATCACCCAAACGCACGCCTGCGTCATAGCGCTGTGCGACAATGTCGGTCAATCCATAGTCAACGTTGATCTCGACCTTAATATCCGGGTAATCCAAAAGAAATTTAGCCAGTTTGGGCCAGATTATGGAATCGGCGGCATGCTCGGCGGTCGTGATTCGAATCGTACCGGCCGGTTTATCACGAAGTTCGCTCAAGGCAGCCAATTCGGCTTCGATTTCCTCAAATCTTGAGCCTACAGTCAAGAGCAAACGTTCCCCTGCTTCGGTCGGGGAGACGCTACGTGTGGTGCGGGTCAGAAGCCTGATACCCAGTCTTGCTTCGAGCGCGCGGATAGTATGGCTCAGCGCAGATTGCGATACGCCTAGTTGTGCGGCTGCTTGAGTAAAACTTCCTACCCGCGCAATAATGACGAAAGCAAAAAGATCATTAAAGTTCTCGCGCTGCATTCATGAATCCTATTCATAGAGTCATGCAGATTATACCGACTAATCAATTAACGGGATACCAGCTAAACTGGCGCTCATTCCGAAAATAGTTAGTCACGTTGCATAACCTGACGTGATTAACGTTGGTTTTTTCATCAAATTAGGAGATTGAAAATGCAAAAACGCAAACTTGGCAACAGTAATTTGGAAGTATCGGCAATCGGGCTTGGCTGTATGGGAATGAGTTTTTCTTACGGTCCAGCCAAGGATAAACAGGAGATGATCACACTGCTACGGAAAGCCGTCGAGCGAGGCGTCACCTTCTTTGATACGGCAGAAGTCTATGGCCCGTTCACCAATGAAGAATTGGTAGGCGATGCGCTTTCCCCGATACGTGATCAGGTGGTGATTGCCACCAAATTCGGTTTCGACACCAGCATTGACCCCAGAGGAACCAAGGGTGCGCCAGTGTTGAATAGTCAACCAAAGAACATCAAGCTGGTGGCCGAGGCATCTTTGAAGCGACTCAAAATCGATGCCATTGATCTGTTCTATCAGCACCGCGTCGATCCGAACGTGCCGATCGAAGAGGTTGCCGGAGCAGTAAAGGATCTGATTCAACAAGGAAAGGTCAAGCATTTCGGCCTTTCAGAAGCTGGTGTACAGACCATTCGCCGTGCTCATGCTGTCCAGACTGTTACCGCGCTACAGAGCGAATACTCGCTTTGGTGGCGGCGTCCGGAGGCGGAAATACTATCGACGATCGAAGAACTCGGGATCGGCTTCGTTCCCTACAGTCCGCTAGGCAAAGGCTTTTTGACCGGAACAATCGACCAGAACGCGACCTTCGATAGCTCAGACTTCCGCAGTACGCTGCCTCGCTTCACACCGGAAGCGCTTAAGGCCAATCAGGCCCTGGTTGATCTGCTCGACAGGATTGCCGAACGCAAGCATGCAACCTCCGCCCAGATTGCGCTGGCGTGGCTGCTAGCTCAGAAACCGTGGATTGTTCCTATCCCTGGCACGACGAAACTGCATCGCCTGGACGAGAACATTGGCGCGGTTGCAATAGAGCTCACGCCCGATGACTTACGTGAAATTGAAGCCGCTGCCGCGCAGATCACAGTGCAAGGGGATCGCTATCCTGAAAGGTTGGAGCAAATGACCGGCCGCTGAACTGTTGCAGTAAATATCCTCGGCAAAGCCATGGGTATTTACCACCTTGTCAGATAGATAAACAAGAAATAGGCAGGACTATTTCTTCCATATAAAGTGGCAAGTAGCCACTTTATATCGGCAGATATGATTCCACGACAAACGCGATCAAAAACAAATTATTGATAGTTGCATAAGTTTTCGCATTAAGCGAATAACAAGAAATGGTTATGCTTATAGGTTATTGGTATCCTCCGGCCTTGGAAACCGGTGGTATTTGTCAAAGGACGCCGCAAGTACATCCATGTAGCTTTGCGCCAGCATCCCTGCTGGCGAAACCTTTGCCAAATACCCCCGATTCCCAAGACCTCTGCCAAGGAGGCTCCTAAATGCGAAAACTTTTGAAACAATTAATAAATTGATATTTTGGTTATATATCATAAAGGTATGCTGTTTTTTCAACGACATTAGCTATTACATGCGCCCAGTCACCAGATTGTTGCTGCCGGAACAAATGCGCACTCGGATACCATGGGCTATCACTTCTTTCCAGCATCCATCTATAATCGCAAGAGTAGGCTAGCAATATCCAAACCGGCTTTCCCAGGGCTCCGGCAAGATGGGCAACTGAGGTATCGACACTGATCACCAAATCCATTTGTGCAATCAAGGCGGCAGTATCGGCAAAATCCTGTAGTTCCTGGTGATGTACGAATACAGATGCATCATTGGCCAGCAACTCAGCATCAGCAGGATTGATTTCTTTTTGCAAAGCGTGAATTTCCACAGGCAAGCGCCATAAAGGCCGGAAAAGCCCAAGCGGGATACTGCGATTATGATCGCTTTTGTGCACCGTTGAGCCTGACCAAACCAGGCCGATTCTCGGCTTGGATTTTATCCCTAAACGATGTTGCCAATATTCAGCTTTAACAGGATCGGCAAAAAGATACGGAATAGTTGCCGGCAAAGTATTCAAATCGATTTTAAATGCCAATGCCAGGCTCATGATCGGACATTGAAAATCAAAGTCAGGCAAAGTCTGGCCTTGTTCCATAATCTCGAATTTTCCCGGTAAGCTTGATAACAGCTTAATCAGTGGCTTAGGCGTTTCGACAATCACATGCTTGGCAACGCTGTTCAGTAAGGGCAGGAAACGGCAAAACTGAATAAAATCGCCCAAGCCTTGTTCAAAATAAATTAACAGGGATTTGTCTGTGAGATTTTCTGCTCCCAACCAAACAGGCTGTTCAAAACGATTGCTGAATTCTTTTTGCACGGACCGCCATCGCCATTCATATAACTGCCAGCCTTCCGTAAAATTTCCGTGCAGAAGGTCCAACAAGGCTATATTCCAATAAGCTCCTGCACAATCCTGGTCCAAGGCTATAGCTTGTTGAAAGTGCTGCCTAGCCTCATCAAACCTTTGCATATCATTCAACGCATTACCACAATTGCAATAAGTTTCTGCATAATCGGGATTCAGTTTAATGGCAAACTCATAGCTGCAATACGCTTCATCCAGTCTATTCAGTTCCTTTAAGGCATTGCCACGATTATTGTAGGCAAAAAAATGATCAGGTTGTAAGGCTATAACCTGATCAAAACATTCCAACGCCGTTGAAAACTGCCGCAATTCCAATAAAACATTGC
>CAVUMJ010000013.1:0-3613 GCA_963741375.1 uncultured Pseudomonadota bacterium | reverse complement strand
GCGTCTCGCTGGAGCCGCGCCCAGAAGTACGAGGGGCTACCGGGCGGCGGAAGATTTGCCGCAAATCGAGCTTCGCACTCATGTCGTCGACGATCGCGCGACTACGGATGTAGCTCGTGGTTGCGATGTAAGCGTTCTGCCCCGTCGCGGTGAAAGAGAATCCTGCGGTTGAGGACGAGGATGACGGGCGCGACGGGTCCGAGGACGGCAATTCGATCTCCACGGAGCGAACGGCGAACTTGCTTTCGACCGCGAATTGATCGGAGGCGAAGAAAGCGAAATAGAGGACGAAGGCAAGCGACGGAACCAGGACGAAGCCGATGAAGCTCAGGAGAATCGGTGGGGCGCCCGCCAGCGTGGCGGGCAGCGTGCGCACGGGAGCCGTCGCCGCGACCCGTTCGACCTGTTCGAAAATCAGCTTCGCCGCGACGGGCCCGGCAGCGGCGACGGGGGCGAAGCCAGCCGACGTAGACTGGAAGGCGGGGATATCAGGGAAATGCGGATCGGGCAGCACCGTCACCCCGGCCGTCAAAGTGGGACCTCCAGCCGGTGTGACGGAAACCGCGTACTTGCCAGGCAGGACAGCATGGACCGTGCGGACGCTGCTATCGCTGCAATTGCCGGGCTGCGGACCGGTGTCCAGCGCGGAGGCCCAGTGGAGATCCCAGCAAGTGCGATTGATGCCCGGTTGCGTTGGCCCCTGTAACGTGCGCACTGTGCGGCCCTCGGAATCGGCAATGGCGATGCGGACTTTGCACGGCGGCGCGCGGCACCCATTCGCAGCTTGAAAGGCAGATTTTTGCCTGTAAACTGATTGAAAAAATATATCGTAACGGTCACAGTTGTTACGTTTTAACAGACTCTCAGGAACAAGCCGGTAATATGGATAAACTGCTTTGGACTTACCGGCCGGGCAGTTTTATCCCCCACCGGATTTTTACTGGCATAATCCCGGATTTAACTCAAACTGTGTTGATAGGCGGCGCAGAGATCCCTGAAAATTGGCAAAACTGGATCGTTAATCTTTCAGAGCTTATTCCGGTGGTGCACGATCAGGCAGAACGCATACTGGAAATTCTGGATAACACTGAACATTGTAAACAGGCCGGCAGGCAGCGTTATCGGCATTATCAACAGCTAGGCTTGAAAATTGTCACGCATAGAATGTAATGGCGGCAGCTGGTTGCTTATGTTCCGACAGGTGAAGCACGAATGATCCGTTCTGTTCGCGCGCCATGCTGAATAGTAACAATCAGAAACCAATCAACTTTCCTTTTCCTGCAAGTCAAGTGCAGCCTGATAAAGTAATTTTTTGCGCTGCCCGGTGATTTCCATGGCTAAATTGACGGCAGTTTTGATAGAGCATTCTTTAAGCAGTAGTTTCAATATGCGTTGTTGCTCTTCCGTCAGCAGGTTTTCTGCTTTATCGGTGTGGTACCCTGCGACTATGACCACGAATTCGCCTTTACGCATATTCCCATCATTTTTCACTAGTTTGCAGACTTCCGCCAATTCGTGGTTTACTATGGTTTCATGGAGTTTAGTCAACTCTCTGGCTATTACTATTTGATGATGGCCGGGAAAGATTTCGGCCATGTCTTCCAGTGCGGCTTCAATCCTATGACAGGATTCGTAAAATGCCCAGGTTGAAGCGTCGGCTAATTTAGCTTGAAAAAAACTTTTGCGGGCAGAAGCGGTGCGGGGTAGGAAACCCTCAAAACTGAAGCGGCTGATCGGCAGGCCGCTGACCGAAAGTGCGGCAATCAGCGCGCATGCGCCTGGAATGGGGGATACGGCAATGCCCTCTTGCCGGCACAGTCTGAGCAGAGGTAAGCCCGGATCACTGAGTAAAGGTGTGCCGGCATCGGAAATCAAGGCAATAGTTTGACCTTGTTTTATCCGATCCAGTAAGTTTTCCGAGATTTTGTCTTCATTATGTTGATGAAATGAAATCAGCGGCTTGTTGATGGCATAATGCTGTAACAGCAATTTTGCGTGGCGAGTGTCTTCAGCAGCGATTAAATCGACCTGCTGTAGTATTTCAATCGCCCTTAAACTAAAATCTGCCAAATTACCTATCGGTGTGGCAACCACGTATAATTTACCGCCCATCTATTTAAAGCCCTCCGCGGAAATGACTGAATCAGGATTAGTTTTCATTATGCCCCGTTGCCGATTGATTTGCTGGATTTTCGGCATGTTGATACTGTGTTCTTGCGCTAAGGAGCCGGTTAAAAATAAATCTTCCCAGCAAGTTAAGCCGCAAAAAACCGCTCAAAAACCCTTGCCGGTTATCGAGACTGAAAAAACCTATGGTCTAGGAGATATACAGGCTTCGCAACATCTTCTTAAGGCGGAAACTTATATTCAGTCAGGAGATAGTCAATCTGCGCAAAGAGAAGTGGATTTGATAGACTCCAACAGTTTGCCGCCGGAGCAACGCAGTAAATACAATCTGCTTGAAGCTCAAATTGCCTTAAGTAGCGGTGACGCCGAACATGCTTTGCTGATGCTGGAAACTGCACGGGCAAAGCTGCTGAGCCGTGCTGATCAGATTAGCTATTATCAATCTCTGGCTTTTGCCAATTCGCTGCTGGGCAATGGACTGGCTGCAGTCAATGCCCGGATTCGCCTGGGAAGTTTATTACAAAGCCAACAACAGCAGCAGGAAAATATCACCACGATTTTGGACATGCTCAGCAAAATACCCTTGGAATCGCTTAATACGCCTTCTTCAGTGACCGATGAGTTAAGCGGCTGGATGTCTTTAGCCAGAATTTTGCAACAACGCGATCAGGCAGGATTTGATTTGGCCGGCCAAATTCAGCAGTGGCGGCAGAAGTATCCAAAACATCCGGCCAATGCCGAATTTTTACAGGCATATCTTGCCAAACCTGCTGTTGCGGCAGAACAGCTGGCAGAAGAACAAACTCCTGAAGCGGCTGTTCCGGCCAATCGGGCTGCCAGCATTATCGCCGTATTATTACCCGGATCAGGAACTTACGCCGCTGCTGGAAAGGCCATTAAGGACGGTTTAATAGCGGCCTCTAAACAGGCTGGCGGTTCATCTGCATTGCCTCTAAAATTTTATAATAGTGAACAGGCCGATATTGTCGCCCAATACCAGCAAGCAATCGCAGATGGCGCCAAGTATGTGATTGGGCCTTTAATTAAGGAACAGGTGCAAACCCTGGCGGAAAACGTCGAGCTAAGCGTGCCGGTTTTGGCTTTAAACCATATCGAAGGCCTATCCAGGACTAATCTTTATCAATTTGGATTAAGTCCGATTGATGAGGCCGAAATGTTGGCGGCTAAAGCGCATGGCGATGGCCGGCAAACTGCGATGGTTTTGACGCCTTCTTCATCACAGGGCCAGCGGGTTTCAAATTATCTTATTTCTGCATGGCAAGGCCAGGGTGGCGTGGTCTCCGGCGTACAAAGCTACGACCCCAAACGCCATGATATTGCCGCTATGCTGAATGGGCTGATCGGTTCTCCTGTGGAAGCCGGCGCCCCAAAGAAATCGCTAACCGTATTTTTAAGCGCCACGCCGGAACAGGCGCGAGAACTGGCGCCGCAGTTGAAATATCATCAAAATAGCGATCTGGCGATT
>CAVUMJ010000012.1:0-10763 GCA_963741375.1 uncultured Pseudomonadota bacterium | reverse complement strand
CCGGCCATCGCGGCAGATCCAAGCTCGCTGTACGCGGGTGTCGGCCCTGGGTAAACCAACACGGGAAGAGAATGCGTCTCGAGTCAAGCTCTAAATCGACTGCCACGACGGCCGGCTTGACCGTGTCACTTGAAAGTACGCTAGGCTAAGCAATACGTAACTGAACGAAGGCGTGACAATAAAGACGTATTGCTGTAATTTTCATCGGCCTGCTTGTTTTCCCCTTGTTTTTTCTGCAATTCCGCCAGATTGTTTAAAAACTCGAATAATTGCGGATAAGCTATGTCTTTCTGGCTTTGCAGTGTCTGTACGGCTTTTTGGTAATAGTTTTCAGCTTCCTGGGGTTTATTGATCAGTTGTTTCAGATAGCCCAGATTATTATTGACCTCCGCCAGCAGCTTTGTGTCGGCTGAGGGTTGAGCCTGGAGAATTTCCACGGCTTTGCTCAAGTTTTTTTCAGCTTCCGCTGCGTTTTTTTGCTGTAATTGCGCTACGCCTATACGATTGTAAATTTCCGCAGTATCGGCAGATTCCTTGCCTTTGGCGGCTTCGGTAGCGGGCAGGATTTTTTTCAGCAAGGCTTCGGTTTCCGGCCATTTTCCGCCAAAACTCAAGGCTTTGGCCTGTTTTAATCTTAGGCTATCCAGTTCCGGACCGGTGTCGGCGAGTTTTTCCCGCAAATCCAGGGCGGCCTGATATTTGGATATGCCCGCCGCGATGTTATTGCGCACCAGCAAATCCGCCAGTCTTTCCTGAGCATCCGCATAAACCAGCGAGTCCGGCTGTTCGCGTTGCAACCACAGGTCCGCCAGTAAACAGTCTTTGCCGGCGGCTGGATAATCCGGTATGTCCAGCTCTTTTTTGCAATCGTTAAGAACGGTTTGCGCCGTGAGTTTGGCGGGGGTGGAGTCAGTTGATGAGCTGCAGCCGCTGAGGGCCGCCAGACTTAAGGATAAGCATAATAAACGAAGGGACATGCGGCACTCTCGGTTTTAATAGTTTAGTAAAGGTTAACTGTCCGGCGTAAGGCCAAAACGCGGGCGTGAAGTGCAATAGGCAAGCCTGATTGCTCTGCGTACGCCGGTTTCCGAAGATCACACGCATCAGTCACCCCCCTCGTTCCGCGGCGGATGCGTTTTACCTGGTTCAGCTCGTCCTGTAGCTGCGATCATTCGGTTTTCAAGTATTACGTTGGGCAGAAAACAATCCTTAAGGATACCAGATTTGCCGATGATTCTACAAAAAACACATGATTCCTGGACGATTGAAGCTCTGCATGCTGCGCAATACGGCTAGAGCCTATTGACGCCATATGATCTTGCACAAGCAGCAAGTAGGTTGGGCTGACGCAGGAAGCCCAACATTTCGAAGCCAATGACCTATTTTAAACTCATATCTATTGGCCGCCATTGACGTTGGGCTTCCTGGCGTCAGCCCAGCCTACGCTATTTTTAAAAGTGAACGGACAGTTTAATGTGATCAACGTTTTTGATAACATTTTGTTATCCGTTGGATTAATCAAGGCGAAACCATGAACGAAGATTTTGAGGTAAAAGGCCCGCATGACGAGTTGCTGGAAGGTGGCGGGGAAGCGCACGGTTCTCACGCTTCTAAACATGGCCGCAGCCTGAACAGCAGGCTGGCGGTGATGACCGCGCTGATGGCCACCCTGGCCGCCATGTTGTCTTATGAAGCCAGCGTTACGCTGGGCGAAGCTATTATGCTGAAAAACGAGGCGGCCATCAAAAAGACCGAAGCCTCCGATCAATGGAATTTTTATCAGGCCAAAAGCAGCAAGCAAAATCTGGCGGAACTGGCCGCCAAGCTGACTAGCGGCCAGGACAGGGAAGACAGCAAAACAGAGGCGGCCCGTTACGCCGCGGAAAAAACCGAGATCAAGCTGACAGCGGAGAAATACGAACAAATGTCGCACGAAGCCAATGAATTGTCCGAGCAATTTCTGCATGCCCACCATCGCTGGGCAACCGGCACTACGGCTTTACAGATCGCCATTTCCCTGGCCGCCATTACCTTGCTGACCCGCCGCATCTGGTTGCAATACGCCAGCCTGACCTGCGCCGCTGTGGGCGCGGCTTTAGGCGTGCTAGCCTGGCTGGGGCGGTGACGGAACCTTCCGGAATAGCTTGGTAGGCCTTAACAGGTTCGATTGCCTGCAATTAGCGGCATAGGGCGTCAATAGGCGCAAGCCGTATTGCGCCGAATGATCTGCAGCAAGTAGGTAGCCATGAAATAAATTGCTACTGTGTGGAAACTGCCGGGTTGAGCAGCGCGATACCCGGCTCAAAGCCAGCAATGCAAGTCTTCGCCGCTCAGCTCAACCTACAATCCTATTAATATTATCTTGAAAAGTAACGCCGGCAAGAGTAGTATTTTGAACCACATATATGCTTTGGGGGAAGTATAGACACAAACGTTTAACTTGAATCCCATAAGTCATGACAAAACCTTTAGCCCCCAAATCTTTTTGCTATCTCATCGGCTCAGGTTCATTACTGATCATATGCGCCGAAATCATACTTAAAAACAACAGTTTCGAGATTCTTGGGCTGATTACAAACGATCAAGATCTGGACTCATGGGCAAAGCAGCGGAATATTTCCCTGCACCATCAGCAGCAGGAACTGAAGCCCATCCTCGCGCAGCAAGCTTTCGACTATCTTTTCAGCATCAATAATCCCCATTTTATTTCAGCAGAACTGCTAAAACTTCCTAAGCGATGCGCAATTAATTACCACGATTCGCCGCTGCCAAGATATGCCGGATTGCATGCGACATCCTGGGGGATCATGGCCCAAGAGCAAGAGTGGGCTATCAGCTGGCACGTCATGGAAGAGCGGCTGGACACCGGGGCCATTCTAAAACAGCCCATATTCAGCATCGGACCCGACGAAACAGCTTTTACCCTTAACGGCAAATGCTTTGAAGAAGCCATAGCGGCTTTTGACGCCTTGATCGGAGAATTGGCTGATGGCGAAACGCAACCGGTTGAGCAGGACTTAAGCAAGCGTAGCTACTTTTCCGCTTCGAAAAGGCCGGAACACGGCGGCGTCATCAACTTTGCACAGACAGCGGCGGAAATTCACGCTTTAATCCGCGCTTTGGATTTTGGGTTTTATCCAAATCCTCTGGGTTTACCCAAACTGGCGATCGGCGCCAGCTTTTATGCGGTTCGCAGCATGCAAATACGCCATACCGGCACAAAAGCCAAGCCGGGGACGCTGCTTGAGATTCTGGAAGATAGCTTAAAAATCGCCGTAGCGGACGATGAGGTTTCTATCGGCAAACTGCAGACCTTGTCCGGTTCGGCTATGGCAATTAGCGATATTGTGAGCTTGCACGGTATTCGGGTAGGCATGACGCTGGCGCAACCGCCGATGGAATTAATTTCCCGGATAAGCGAACTGAGTCAAAAGATAGCCAAACATGAACATTTTTGGCTGGAACGTCTAACCCAACAAGCGCCGTTGAATTTTCCACCGCAAAGCAGCCTGAAACCGGCTAAACAATCATTGCATTCTATTCCGGTAACGCTTTCCGGCGTCGTCAATGACTACGCCCAATCTCAAGACTTTACGCTCCGGCAGGTTTTGCAGGCGGCTTTCGCGGTCACCTTGTCGCGCATCACCGGCAGGACAAAATTTGATCTAGCCTATGTTCCGGCAAAATTGACGGATATGACCGGCGGAAAGGAAGGTTTTTTTGCCGGGCAAGTTCCGTGGCCCATAGTCAGCCAGCCTGACGACAGCTTCGGCGATGTTTGCCGGCGGATGCAGCGCGAACGGCAGCTGTTGGCCGATAAGCAAACCTATGCCCTGGACTTGATTATCCGGCAGCCCAAGTTGAGCAAATATGCAGGTTTGGCAGATTTTAAATCCTTTGCCGCCATAGTGGAAAGCGCACAAATTAGCGGTATCGGCAATGGTTTGGTTTTATGCGCGCCATTTGACAGCCAAAACCGGGACTCGGCTTTCGCCACTCTGGTTTATGACCCCGCCAGATGCTCTCAGGAGTCCGCGCAACGTTTGCTTGGATACATGCAAGTCCTACTGGCCGGCGTGGCGGCCATTCCGGATATGGCAATTAAGGAATTACCGTTATTGACCAGCCGGGAACTCGAAAAAATCCAAAATGATTGGATTGCCACTGAGGTGGAATATCCCAGTAAACGGTGTATCCATGAATTGTTTGAAGATCATGCGCTAACAGCCCCGGACGCCACAGCGGTGGTCTATGCGGGACAACAACTCAGTTATGGCGAATTAAACGCCGAAGCCAACCGTCTGGCCGGACACTTGCGTAAACTCGGAGTCGGCCCCGATAGCCTGGTCGGAATCTGCGTAAAACGCGGTCTGAATATGATGGTGGGTTTACTGGGCGTTCTTAAAGCGGGCGGCGCATATCTACCGCTGGATCCGAGTTATCCGCAAGATAGGCTGGAACTTATTCTGGAAGATAGCCGCCCGCTGGTTTTGCTGGCTGAAAAATCGACTGAAACCGTGGTGGCGGGTTTAGCCGCCGGCATCCCCCATCTTTGCCTCAGCAGCGATGCGGCGCAGTGGCAAGACAATTTTTGCGGCAATTTGGCAAGGCATGAGACCGGGCTGACTTCGGAAAATTTGGCCTACATCATCTACACCTCAGGCTCCACCGGGAAACCTAAAGGGGTCATGATAGAACATCATACCCTGGTTAATTTGCTGGTTTGGTATCAATTTAAGTTTGAGGTAAAACCGACAGACCGGGCTTCGCAACTTGCCAGTTTCGGCTTTGACGCCTGCGTTTGGGAGATTTGGCCTAATTTAACTGCCGGCGCCAGCGTACATCTTATTGACAATAATCTAGCCGGCTATTTACCCGCCGATATACAGAATTGGTTGGCGGCAAATCAAATCAGTATCGCTTTTGTGCCTACGCCGCTAGGTGAGCAAATTATCAGGCATGCCTGGCCGGAAAATACGGCTTTGCGCTGGCTGCAAGTCGCCGGCGATGTGCTGCGTCAATATCCGATTGCCGGTTTACCCTTCAAAGTCGCCAATGTCTATGGGCCAACGGAATGCACCGTCGTCGTCACTTTTGCGGAAATAACTGCGGAAGATAATCCCCGGCGGTTACCCTCTATCGGCTCTGCAATATCCAATACCCGAATATATATTTTGGATGCTTCCGGTCAGCTAGCGCCGATTGGCGTTGCGGGCGAATTGTTTATTGGCGGCGTCAGCGTAGCCAGAGGCTATTTAAATCGGCCCGATCTGACTGCGGAGCGTTTTCTAAGCGATCCGTTTTCCAAAAAACCGAATGCCAGAATGTATAAAACCGGAGATATAGGCTGCTGGCTTGAGGACGGTAATATCGAATTTCTTGGCCGTAACGATCATCAAGTCAAGATTCGCGGCTATAGAATCGAACTGGGCGAAATTGAAAGCGTGCTGTTGCAATACCCCGGCGTGTGCGAAGCAGTGGTCATCGTCACGGAACACGGCGCGGAAAAACGCTTGGTTGCTTACTATACTTGCGGCGAAGTATTAAGCGCCGAGGCGTTGCGCAGCCATCTCAAGGTTTTTTTGCCGGAATACATGACGCCCGCCGCCTTTGTGCATTTGCAGACCTTGCCTTTAACGGCCAACGGCAAGCTGGACCGCAAAGCCTTGCCTGAACCGGACGGCGAAGCATATTCCGCAAGAAAGTATGCAGCTCCGGAAAACGAAATTGAAAGCGCTATAGCGCAAATTTGGGCGGATCTGCTCAAAGTAAAGCAGATTGGACGCCACGACGATTTCTTCGAACTAGGCGGACATTCGCTTCTAGCCGCTTCGCTGATTGCTGAAATCAATCAAAAATTCCGTACAAATCAGCCTTTAGCCAGCGTATTTAATTCGCCGACAGTGCAGGAAATGGCCCGGCTATTCAGCGCCGGAGCAAACCGGGATATTTTATATTCGATATTTCCGCTTCAAGGCAAGGGTTCAAAACCGTTTCTGTTTTGGTTCGAGCCGAATAGTGAACAGGCTGCCTATTTAACCGGTGGTCTTGGAACGGATTACCCGGTTTACGGTCTCCGCTACGGTATGGGGGCTTTTCCGGAAAGCGCCATTACCCTGCCGGACACCATTGAACAATGGGCGGCCCATTATGTCGAGCAGATTCGGCTGGTGCAGCCTCAAGGCCCTTATCATTTGTTCGGACATTGCTACGGCGGCCTGTTGGCTTATGAAACGGCCCGGCAATTAACCCATTTGGGAGAGAGGATTGAAAACCTTTATTTGGTGGATGTTTACCGGCAGGGGGTAAAATTCACACGAAAGATTCTACCACTTAAAACTTTGTTAGATAAGTTCATGACCAATCCGGCAATTTATACGGCGGCGGCGAAGCGCTTAATTTTAAATTTCCAAGGCAAGGATAAAGCCGTTTCTCAAGAAATGCAAAATAAGCCGGCTTATCGTCCGGATGAATTTAATCCCGATCTCATCTGGCCTTACATTAATCAATATAAGCCCCAAAAATATTCAGGGCCATTGACATTATTGTATTCGGACAGGGTGGATTTACGCTATCAAGCAGGAAATTTGAAAATCAATATAGAGCCTCCCGAGTTCGCATGGAAACCGCTGGTTTCTGAAAATCTGTTAACTGTTCATCATGTCCCCGGCGACCATGTGACTATCTTGAAACAAGACGGTGTGGAAGCTATTGCTAAAATTATTAAGAAAGATATGGCTCTATATGATTTTCAGTGGATAGAAAAATACAATCTCGACTGTATCAGCGTTCATCCTGAACCCGTCGAAGGATAAGCCGATCATCCACCCTGTTATGGTTGATATAAACCGTTTTTTCTGTAAAATCATTAGCAAGCAACTTAACTGCACGCGCCAATTGGCTTTTTCCGGCGCGAGCTAAATCCACAACCACTATCAATGAGTTTATGAAATTAACCGACAGACAACAAGCTTTTGTTGATGAATATTTGCTGGATTTAAACGCCAGACAGGCCGCGATAAGGGCTGGCTATACCACAACTAAAAGCTCGAACACCGGTTATAACCTGCTGCGCCTGCCTAAAATCACTGCCGAAATCGCCAGACGTTCGGCTCATCGTTCTGAAAAAACGCAGATTTCTCAAGAGCGGGTGCTGCTGGAAATTGCCCGCCTGGCGTTTAACGATCCGCGCCGGGCTTTTGATGACAAAGGCGTATTATTGCCGATCAAGGACTGGCCTGCCGAGGTGGCGGCAGCCATCTCCTCAATCAAAGTGGTAGAGGTGAAAGATTCGCAAGGCGAAGTCACCGGCGAGCTGAAAGAGATTAAATTCTGGGACAAGGGTAAGCAACTGGAACTGGCCGCCAGACATTTAGGCCTTTTCCTGGACAAACTGGAAATCAGCACCCCGGTCTCGCAAATGATCCTGGCGGCGCGGCAGCGCTTGAAAGCCGACGATTTCGAACAATAACGCAAACGCGTGGGCATTGCCTGCCCACGCGTTTGGTTTCGAAAAAGATGTTACGATTTGACCTTTACAGCGTCAATGTATGCTGATTCAGCATGGCTGCGCTTTCGTTCAGCGTGCCGACCAGCCAGGTAGGATGCGGTGAGGTACGAACCGCATCAAAAACCCATATTTTCACGCATTGATCTTCAAATTATGATTCATATACATCGGTCATAATCAAGGGCCGTAGGTACGATTAGCAACGCGTAATCGTTCGAAAGTTGCTGCCGCCATTCCCCCGATTACGCTCCGCTAACCGGGGCTACGCGGGCCTCCTCTTGAGTCAATCGTTTGTTTTGCCATCCATCATAGGCCTCTTCGAATCTCATTTTTAGTATCTCGTGTAGTAGCTTTGTCCGACTCATTTGCGCCTCCTCTGCGCGTATTACAACCGGACAATTTATCTGCTACTACTTAGGACATTTTATTTGTTCTCAACATTTCATAACTTTAATATTGACATGTACGATTGTTAACCGTACACTTAAAAAGGAATTGAGGTTAACAATGATGACACAAGAAACCCATCGAACCGCCCGAGTTGAAGCGCGAATTGCTCCTGATATCCTTGCGCTTGTTCGCCGCGCTGCTGAACTTCAAGGGCGTAGCGTTAGCGATTTTATGGTTACAGCGGCACAAGATGCAGCAAACAGAGTCATAGAAGAAGCTAATATTATTCGCTTGTCGGCGGAAGACCAGCTTCGTTTTTATGAACTTCTGCTTAACCCGCCACCACCATCGTCTGCTATGCTCAAGGCTTTTGAGCGTCGCCGCGAACTTTTAGGTACTGAGTGATACCGAGATTTTGTGTAGAGCCACTTGCTAGTGAGCATAACCGTACAGCCTTCACCTGTGGCGTACTTGCCCTTGATCGTTATTTGCGAGAACAGGCAAGTCAAGATGTTCGCCGCCGCGCCACTTCGTGTTTTATTGCTATTGACAATACTACCAATGCCTTAGCGGGTTACTACACGCTTTCAGCCGGTAGTGCGCCGCTTAATGAACTACCAGCTCAACTCACTAAAAATCTTCCTCGCTATTCATCTGTTCCCGTCGCTCTTCTTGGGCGTTTGGCGGTTGACGCCACTTTTCAAGGGTGTGGTCTCGGCGCCACTCTTTTAGCAGACGCCACTATTCGCGCCTTGCGCTCAGAGATTGCAGTTGCTGCAATTGTGGTCACAGCTAAAGATAATCAGGCGGAAGAATTCTACCGTCACCATAACTTTTTGAATTTTGGTAGCCTACCCCATCGGTTGATTCTACCCATCGCAGGCTATCCCTCTAATATCTGAGAAGAGGCATGTTGGGGTCAGGGCCATAGGGCGTATTAGCAAAGCGTAATACGCCGGATGATCGCAGGCGGAAGCCCAACACTCAAAGCCAATAGCATTGCAAACAAAGCCATAACTTACTTACAAATTGACGTTTTTCAAAAAACTGGAAGAGTGATTTTATTTTAAGGTTCGCCTTCGATTACAATGCCCGCATCAATAATTGGGGTTGATGTATTTTCATCGAAAGCGGCCGGGGCAAATGCTTTTAAATGATTGATGATCTCAACCACCCTGGCGCGGGAATCCCAAAAATTCATCTGTTGATCAGCAAGGATGGGTCCGGTGGGATTAAGGCAGCTGCAATTCTTTTGGCGTTCCCGCTCATTTCATTATTGCCCGGACCGATTTGCTCACAAATATATCCAGCCAAATAAGGAATGCTAATATGTCATTTTTTGTTGGATTTGAAACTAAAATTTACCCTGGTAATACACAAATGGATTGGTTAAAAGATAATACCAACCTTTCCTGGTGCGGTTATTACCTTGCTCCCGCCCCAAGCCGCAAAGACACCAGCTGGAAAGGAAATCTTCCCCATCTACAAACAAAAGGTTGGAATTGTGTGGCGATTTATCTAGGCCAGGAGACCAGCGGCCAAGGTTCTCACAATATTACACCGGACCAGGGAATAACAGATGGACAAGATGCAGCGGCCCTGGCGGCGGCTGAAGGATTTCCAAGTAATTCATATATCTATCTTGATATTGAGGATGGTTCGGCCATGACATCTGCAGTAATATCCTACATCCAATCCTGGACAAAATCATTGATGGAAAACCAATATTTACCGGGATTTTATTGTTCACATCTTATTGCAGACGCTTTGCGTGAAGCTATAGATGAAGTCAATCCGGCAAAAAATACCCGTATCTGGGCCTGGAAGGTTAAAACAAGGGATAATCATCCATATGCAGGCGATGCCGCAGACATACCGGCCTCAAATCCTGCCGGATGCGGGTACTCTCAAGCGTCTGCTTGGCAATTTCAACAAAACTGTGTATTAAGTTTGCCAAACGCTCCTACTACCTCAATGTCGGTAGATTTGAGCAGCTCTACATCAAAGTCCCCAGGAGCATCCGGGTAATTAGAACCCTAAACCGTTGGGGTGGTCCTTCATATTTAGGGTTAAGAATAACCGTTAGATTGGGGAGTATCCCAACAATTGTCTGTATGACTCATATGTTGTTCCATTTGAATAATCGCCAAATGCCACAGTCTCCACAGCCGGAATCTTGATTACCCTTGTTAAAAAGTCTGATGATTTAGCCAGGTAGGATGCGGTGAGGTACGAACCGCATCAAAAACCCATATTTTCACGCATTGATCTCCAAATTATGATTCATATACATCGGTCATAATCAAGGGCCGTAGGTACAGGCAAATGTTGGGGTCAGTTCTAAAAATCAAACATTTTAGTGCTAGATTTTTAGAACCGCCCCGATTAGTTTCAAAACTGGATTTTAGGCCGATTGATGATATTCTGAGTCGGTGTGAAGATTGCTTTGTCGCTTCTGAATCGACTTTCTATCGCATACTACGAGCAGAAAACCAGCTAGCACACCGCCGTAGTTAACGTCCTGCCCAATCCCGAACTAAACCTCGTGCGTTCTGCGCTACAGCCCCTAACCAGCTCTATAGCTGGAATATTACCTATTTACCATCGGTTGTTCGTGGACAGTTTTTCTATCTTTACTTGTTTATGGATATTTTCAGCCGAAAGATCGTGGGTTGGCAGGCGTATGAAGAGGAAAGTGGCGCCTTGTCATTCAGTTTTTCAGGCTAACACCGGGTTTATACCTAATATATCCTAGTTCTTAATGAAGCTGGAAGCTTTAATATAGTTGTTCCGTCATATCCAAGGCTATGAACTAACCGTTTGATTAAGGAATCTCCAACAATTGTCTGTACGACTCATAGGC
>CAVUMJ010000011.1:0-4025 GCA_963741375.1 uncultured Pseudomonadota bacterium | reverse complement strand
ATTTTAGTTTGGTTTGATTGCTTTTTACCTTATAATTCAATTATTCTTTTCGTTTAATTTCCCTTAAAATCTTATCTGGAGTTTTTTACAACCATGAAAAAAAGAATTTCTTTGTTTTTGATGCTGATGTTTATAGCTGGTGTAAGCCATGCTGAGTTGAAAATAGGCTATGTAAACATGCAAAAAGTGTTGGAAAAGGCTCCTCAATCAGCTAAAGCAAAAAGCAGATTGGAAACCGAGTTTTCTCCACGTGAAAAATCACTGAATTCCCAGGTTAAGGAAATTAAATCCTTGGAAGACAAGCTTAATAAAGATTCTTCCGTGATGAGCGATGAAGAGCGCCGTAAACTGGAAAAAGATGTGATGGAAAAAAAGCGTGACGCCACTCGTGCTCAACAGGAAATGAGCGAAGATTTCAACCTACGCAGAAATGAAGAGCTGGGCAATATTCAAAAACGCGTTTATGAAGCAGTAAGAGCGTTAGCAAAAGAAGAGTCTTTTGATTTATTGCTTGCTGACGGCGTGATGTATGCTAATGACCAAATTGATGTGACAAACCGGGTATTACAAAAAATGGAAACATCATCCCAGTAATTATCTCCTGGTTAATTACTAGCGCATTTTGATATTAATAAGTGAAAAACGGATAACGTTTTTCACTTCACACTTTTCAACAAGGTTACATGGCCGGCACATTCGATATTTTACAAATCTTGGAACTTCTCCCGCACCGCTACCCTTTTCTTTTGGTTGATAAAGTGATTGAATGTGAACCCGGTATCAGATTACGCGCCATTAAAAATGTCACATTCAATGAGCCTTTTTTTCAGGGGCATTTCCCGCATAAACCAATTTTTCCGGGAGTTTTAATCATGGAAGCATTGGCTCAGGCGACAGCCTTGATGACCTCCCAGACTGATAAATCTCTGGGCAAGGGTACCCTATATTACCTGGCCGGCATAGACAATGCCCGCTTTAAAAAACCTGTTACGCCTGGCGACCAATTAATTCTCAACATCGACTTTTTGCGCAACAAACGCAATATCTGGTCGTATGATTGCCGGGCGGAAGTTGAAGGGGAATTGGCTGCCAGCGCCCAAATTATGTGTGCCGCCATGGCAAAACAACATGATTGATCCTAGAGCAATCGTCCATATCAACGCCGATCTGGCCGACGATGTCAAGGTTGGGCCGTTCTCAATAATCGGCGCGGATGTGCAGATTGACTCCGGCACCGAAATTGGCCCTCATGTCGTCATTAAAGGTCCGACAACCATAGGAAAAGATAACAATATTTATCAATTTTCTTCGATTGGCGAAGACCCGCAAGATAAAAAATATGCCGATGAAGTCACTAGGCTGGAAATAGGCAACCGCAATATCATACGCGAATACTGCACCATGCATCGCGGCACTCAGCAGGATCGCGGCTTGACGTTAATCGGTGACGATAATTTGTTCATGGCTTATACCCATGTCGCCCATGATTGCGTGATTGGCAACCATGTCATCATGGCTAATGGCGCAACCATTGCCGGTCATGTGCATATTGGCGATCAGGCCATTTTAGGCGGCTTTACCCTGGTCCATCAGTTTACTCAAATTGGCCAATATAGTTTTTCGGCAATGGGAAGCGCCATCACTCAGGATATTCCGCCATTTGTCATGGTCGGCGGCAGACCCACCAGACCGCACGGAATAAACTCTGTCGGCATGGAGCGTAACGGCATGCCCCCGGAAGTTATCCGCCAAATTCGCAAAGCCTACAAAATACTTTACAAAAATAATTTACGCCTGGAAGACGCCATAGAACAAATGGAAGATATGGCTGGTGAAAGCAATGAACTTTCCAACATGGTCAGCTTTCTACGCAATGTGACCAGGGGCATACTCCGATAAAGCCTGTACGCATTGCCGGAATTGATGAAGTAGGACGCGGCTGCATCATCGGACCGGTTTTAGCTGCTGCGGTCATTCTTGACCCTGATAAACCAATCTCGGGATTGGCCGATTCAAAGAAACTGAGCGCAAATCAACGCAAAATAATTGCCGGGCAAATCAAGGAGCGGGCAATTTGCTGGGCTATCGGTCGCGCTGAAGCCAGCGAAATTGATCGTATCAACATTTTGCAGGCAACATTCATTGCTATGCAACGGGCATTTTCACTGCTGGAAGTTCCGGCAGATTATGTCATGGTAGACGGGAATTGTTTGCCTAAGCTTAATTGTCCGGGTGAAGCTGTCATCAAGGGTGATCAGTTAATACCTGAAATTTCTGCGGCCTCTATTTTAGCCAAAGTGGCAAGAGATGAAGAAATGCTAATACTTGACAGACTGTATCCGGGATATGGCCTCGCTCAACATAAAGGCTATCCGACTCAACAGCATTTATCCAGTCTGCAACAAATTGGCATATCCAGCCAACATAGAAAATCCTTTGCTCCTGTAAAAAAAATTTTACTTTGAATTTTCATGCAACCGACTTTTATCCATCTACGCATCCATACTGAGTTCTCCTTGGTTGATGGTATTGTCCGAATCAAACCTTTAGTCAAACGGCTAACCGATTTGGCTATGCCTGCCGCAGCCATTACCGAACAAAATAATTTATTTTCTTTGGTGAAATTCTATAAAGCCGCGCAATATGCCGGCATCAAACCTTTGGTTGGCGCAGATTTACTGATTTTTAACGACAGCGAACCCACCTCGCCTTTTCGGCTGACATTACTTGCCCGCAACAGAAAAGGTTATATCACCCTGACCGAATTGATTTCGCTGGCCTATCAGCAGGGGCAGCATCAAGGCATACCCATGCTGCAAAAAAGCTGGGTAGAAAATAATCATGACGGCCTGATCGCTTTGTCTGCGGCAATGGAAGGCGATATCGGCCTGGCGCTAATTGCCGAAAATATTGAACTGGCCAAAAAGTCCGCAGAATATTGGCAAGCATTATTTCCGGGAAATTTTTATCTGGAGCTGCAGCGGGTTGGAAAAGCCAATGAAGAACGCTACATAAAATTGGCTGTTGAACTTGCCAGCGATTTAAACCTGCCGGTAGTTGCCACCAATGACGTTAGATTTATTAACAAAAACGATTTCGAAGCTCACGAAGTCAGGGTTTGTATTCATCAAGGCCGGGTTCTGGATGATAGCAGACGGCCAAAAAATTATACCGACCAACAATATCTGCGTAGTGCGCAAGAGATGTCGGAATTATTTGCCGACATTCCGGAGGCCTTGATCAACAGCGTTGAAATCGCCAAACGCTGCAATGTTGAACTGACTCTTGGGGAAAACTATCTGCCTGACTTTCCGGTGCCTGCAGGCAAGACGCTGGACAGTTATTTTAAAGAAGCCACCCAAAAAGGTCTGGAAGAACGCCTGTTGCAATATCCGCCGGTAGGTTCCGGCAGTTTTGAACAGAATCGTCAAATCTACGACCAACGTTTGGAAATTGAATTAAACGTGATTATCCAAATGGGTTTTCCCGGATACTTCATGATCGTGGCGGACTTCATTCAATGGGCCAAAAGCTGTGCGATTCCCGTCGGCCCCGGCCGGGGGTCCGGAGCCGGCTCTCTGGTTGCCTACGCTTTAAAAATTACCGATCTCGATCCAATCGAGTTTGATCTGTTATTTGAGCGGTTTCTGAATCCGGAAAGGGTATCCATGCCGGATTTCGATATCGATTTCTGCATGGAGCGCCGGGATGAAGTAATTGATTACGTGGCAAGGCGTTATGGCCGCGACCATGTCTCGCAAATCATTACCTACGGCTCCATGGCCGCCAAAGCGGTTATCAGGGATGTGGGCAGAGTAATGTCGCTCTCCTACGGCTTTGTGGATCGCCTGGCCAAATTGATTCCTTTTGAAATTGGCATGACTCTGGAAAAAGCTTTACAGGACAGTCATGAACTGAAAGCCCTTTATGAAACCGAAGAGGAAGTTAAGACTTTAATCGATATGGCCCGATCTCTGGAAGGTATTTCCAGAAATGCCGGTAAGCATGCCGGCGGCGTGGTGGCG
>CAVUMJ010000010.1:0-6711 GCA_963741375.1 uncultured Pseudomonadota bacterium | reverse complement strand
TTCCTTTCCGCATGCGAGGCATATTCCCGCCATATTGTTCGGGTTTTTCGCATCCTTATTGATATGGCGTTTTATGGGCATTTGGCGCAAACAATGGCTACCAAATCGTAGCGTATTATTTTTACTGACCATAGTTGCTTTTTCACTGCTTTATTCTCAGCATATCGGTTTCATAGGCAGAGATGCCGGAACGGCCTTTTTCATGGTGACGCTAGGATTAAAGCTGCTGGAAATTAAGGGGAATCGAGAAATTTATCTGGTAGGCTTCCTGGCATTTGTTGTTGCCGCCTCACAATTCCTTTACGACCAAAGCATCATGATGGCCATCTATATCTTGTCGGTATGCGCGGTATTACTGGCAACCATGATGAGTGTCGTCAGCAATCAATCACAGACATTTGAAAGTCTTAAAACCTCCGTCATCATCATTGCTCAGGCTACTCCGATTGCCTTAATGATTTTCGTGCTTTTCCCGCGCTTGGAACCGCCTCGCTGGCAATGGCTGGAGAATGATCACCGGGGAAAATCCGGATTAAGCAATATTCTTGAACCCGGCTCTCTTAACGATTTAAGCCTTTCCGATGAGCTGGTATTCAGAGTGAGTTTTATTGGCGAACCGCCTCCCGCCAGCCAACGTTATTGGCGCGGACCGGTATATTCATCCACCGACGGCATACGCTGGACAGCCTCAACCGGCAACAACTATTCCATATCGGAATCGCCAAGTTTTAGCGGCAAAGCCTATCAATACACAATTTTGCAGGAACCGCAAAAATATAATTGGGTATTTGCACTGGAGATGCCTGCAAAATTTGATAGCAGCCTTAAGCGAAACAATCTTTATCAACTGATTAGCCGAAATAATCCTGAAAATAGATCGGAATATCAGATCACTTCTTATCCTCTTTATCAGACCGGCCAGCTAAACCGGATTGAGCAAATAGAAAACCTGCAACTGCCTGGACCCGCATCTGAAAAAATTATAAACCTTGTCGATCACCTGCAAGGTTTTAATGCGGACCCTCAAATTTATATCCGCAATCTGCTTGCATATTTTCACAACGAAAATTTTAGCTACACACTTTCCCCACCCCTAATGACTGACAGACCAATAGAAACATTCTTATTTGAGTCACGTTCCGGGTTTTGCAGTCATTTCGCCACTGCATTTGTTTACCTGTTGAGAGCTGCCAATATTCCTGCCAGAGTAGTCGGCGGTTATCAAGGCGGCCAATTCAATAAATTGGGTGGTTTTTTTGAGGTCAGGCAGGCAGATGCCCATGCTTGGGCGGAAGTCTGGCTGGAAGACCAAGGCTGGGTCAGGTTCGACCCAACCGCTGCAGTGGCTCCGGAAAGAATTGAACAAGGAGTTAATATCGATTTACAAATCTCTAATCAAGCCGTTAATTTCTCACCTATAGGATTGGACGCCGCCAGTTTGAGTTGGCTAAAGCGCACTCGGCAGCTATTGCAAAGCCTGGATTACAGCTGGCAGCGTCTGGTCATCCACTACGATAGCGCCGCTCAATTAAGAATTCTGGAGAAATTGGGGCTGGATGATTGGCTAAAAGCTGCCTCTTACATGACAGCCTTTATCTGTGTTTTTTCAGGCTTACTTGCCTGGATATTGCTAAAGCCCCCAAAAAGTCAGGACAAAGTCCATACATTGTTTCAACGCTACTGCAAAAAAATGGCAAAAGCCGGCATAGAAATCAACCAGGGAGAGGGGCCCAGGGATTTTGCCGAACGCGCCAAAATCCAACGCCCCGATCTTAGTTTACAAATTGAACAGATTACCGTAGTTTTTATTCGGTTACGTTATGAAGCCAAATCAAAACCTGACGATTTTCTGCAATTTAAAAGACTGATTGGAAGCTTAACCGTTTAACCCTTATTCTCAGGTGGCGGCGCAGGTGTAGCAGGTGTAGCAGGTGTAGCAGGAACGGGAACGGCGTCCTGCGACTGTCCGTTTTGCTGTTTGCTTTGCTGAGCTTTTTCTAATTTTAACTGCTTGTTACCTTCCCCAAACATTACGGCCCCTATCATAAAAATCACAGCGGCGATAAACGCAATGGCAAAACGGCTGGGCTTATCCATCCACAATAAAATCCATTTAGGCTTAATCATGCCAACAATCAAAACGATCCCAGAAAAAGCAAGCACATTAAAGCTATAGTAGATTAGTGTATTCATTTTTAAAATCCAATAATGGTTTAAATTTAAAGTTGCACATTATTATGGTCTGATTGATCATTTGCAATAGACATTCATTTCATTGACCAGCCAGATGCCTCAAAACACATTACGGGTTTTAACTTATAACGTTCATAAGGGCTTTAACACCGGTAATCGCCAGTTTGTGTTACACCAAATTCGGGAAGCATTAATCTCGGCTGATGCAGACCTGTTATTTCTGCAAGAAATGCAAGGTGAACACAAGCATAAAGCCAAAAATGTGGCCAATTGGCCTAATCTCCCGCAATTTGAATTTATTGCTGAAGGCGGTTGGCCGTATTTTGCTTACGGCAAAAATGCCGTTTATGAATCAGGACATCATGGCAACGCCATACTAAGCAAATATCCTTTTCAAAGCTGGGAAAATATCAATGTCTCTCCATTCAAATGGGCAAGCCGCAGTTTATTGCACGCTGTCATCAACTTTTCGGACAATAAAGAGTTGCACATCGTTTGCGTCCATCTCGGACTGTTTGGGCTGGAACGCCGCAAACAACTCAACGACCTGTGCGATCATATAGACCAACAGGTTCCCCCAAACAGCGCATTGATTATTGCCGGCGATTTTAACGATTGGCTGGAACGGGCAGAACAGCATTTCCTGGAAAGGCTTAACCTGAATGAGGCTTATCGCATGCTTCATGGCAAACACGCCCGAACTTTTCCTTCCTGGATGCCTATCTTACCCATGGATAGGGTCTATTATCGCGGCTTAATACCTTTAAGCTGTGAACGTTTAACCAAGACACCCTGGCATTTACTTTCCGACCACGCGCCTTTGGCTGTGTCATTTTCGCCATGAAGAATCATCCAGAAAAATTTCGCTGGACATTACCGAATATCCTTACCGTATTCCGCTTTGTTGCCGCGCCTGGGCTTTTATGGCTGGCATGGAGCGACTTGTCCGCAGAGTTTTTGGTTTTATTGGCAGTGGTATTTTTAACGGATTTTCTGGATGGCATGACAGCTCGCTATTTAGGGCAGGTAACCCGGTGCGGCGCCATTCTGGACAGTTGGGCGGACGTCATTACTTACTTGACGATCAGCGTCTGTAGCTGGTGGCTTTGGCCGGCAATAGTAAAACGGGAAATAATTTATGTCATTCTGATTGTGGTCAGCTGTGTATTGCCTGCAATTGTTGGATATTTAAAATTTAAACGTTTTACCAGTTATCATACCTGGCTGGTAAAATTAGCCGCTTTCTGCATGGCGACAAGTCTATACATCTTATTTTTTGGCGGTTCGGTCTGGCCTTTTAGAATTGCCGCAGGTCTATGTGTCATGGCCGCTCTTGAAGAAATTGGCATGACAATTTTATTGCCTACTCCAAAGTCCGATTTACGCTCTATTTGGTTTATTCTTAGGGATTCCAAGCACTAAGCCTGGAATTTTTAGTGGGTTATTTTATTACCCGGTCTGTACACACTGATAGTTTAAGATGGCGCTCATGTCGTTCACACAGCTGATGCGATTTGAAAAAAACGAGTGTAGCGGAATTTGTGTTAGAAATGCTCCATGTCCATCACAGATCCCATTTTGATGCCATTATCTTATTGACTCCATTGGCTTTTTTGATGTTTATGAGCGGTCAACTGCGGTTTCTAGGTTTAACTCTAAAGTAAAACTTCAGCTGTTGATTAACTGACACCTTATCAGCAGAGACTGTATGCAAAACAACAGTTCCGGGTTTGCATTTCACTCAACCCCCTTCGTTACATCACCATCATCAATGGCACGTTAATTGTTATTACTTAGATATGCATCACAATTTTGCAATTTTGAGAGGTTGTTTTGCATATCGGCCATTTTGGTCTCGATAGGCACGGGACTGGAATGTAAGGAGCCCTGAACAAGTCAGGGATTGTAATACAATATTTGAGGAAAATTATGAAAATGAATATAAAGCATTATGGAGCTATGACAGTCCTGGCTTTTGGCCTATCATCGACCGCTTCTGCTGATTTTAGCGGCTATTATGATATCTCAAACTGGACGGTGACCGATAACGCGGGTGGAACAGTGGATACCAGCACTGCCCCGGCTTCTATCACACTTTACAGCGGTCAAACCGGCGTCGGCGGGGATACTTTCTTTACCATTACCGCTCCGAGTGCGGAAACCATCTCGTTTAACTGGTCTTATGTCACCAACGATTTTACCGGCATATCCGCTTTTGACCCCTTCGGTTATGTCATTAACGGCCAAGTGACGACCCTGACTAATGACTTGCAATACTTAACGGCCAATCCTAGTCCTGATCAGTCCGGCACCGCCGTATTTAACGTCAATGCCGGTGATGTATTCGGTTTCGACGCCAATACCTTTGATGGATATGGCGGCGGAGCGGTAACCGTCGTTTCCGCTTTCTCCGCGGCGCCAATTCCGGGAGCTGTTTGGCTGTTCGGCTCAGCTATCACCGGTTTGAGCTGCGTTTCCCGCCGCAACCGCAACTCGAAGCACGCTTAATACCGATCTGCAAATTCATACGTTAAATTTGCAGATCGCATACTACGTCCTCCGCTTCATACACTAAATCATAAGGTATCCAGCAATGTCCGATTTAAATTCAAATGTTCATGGCGGTCATCCGCCTTTTAAAAAATCGCTGCTTTCCGCCAGCTTGGCTCTGACCGCCCTGACCTTGGCAGGAAGCCCCATGACTGCAAATGCCGCAAATCTATCCGGCTCCAGACCCAATATCCTTTATATCGTGGCTGACGATCTGGGTTATTCCGATATCGGGGCCTTTGGCGGCGAAATTCCAACGCCTAATCTCAATAGCCTGGTGAGTACCGGCCGCGTGTTGACTAATCACCATGTATCCACTGTATGCGCCATCACTCGCTCCATGCTTTACACCGGTACCGATCACCATCTGGTTGGCGAAGGCGTCATGGGCGCACCCAACGACGAACGCATAGGTTTGCCTGGTTATGAAGGTTATTTAAACAATAACGCCGTACACGTTGCCCAACTCTTGCATGATAGCGGCTATCACACTTATATAGCGGGCAAGTGGCATCTGGGCTCCAATATCAACGCCTCGGCAAACAAGACTCCGGATCAATGGGGGTTCGAGAGTTCGTTCGCTATGCTGGGCGGCGCCGCCGCCAATCATTTTGGTCATGATACCGCCGCCCAAAAAACCTATACTGAAAATGGCCAATACATTACGTTGCCGGCCACAGACGCCAACGGTAAGCCTTGGTACGATCAAAATGTCTATGCGCAAAAACTGATCAGCTATATTGATGCTAACAACGGCGATGGCAAGCCATTTCTGGCTTTCGCCACGTTCTCCTCTCCCCATTGGCCGTTACAGGTACCGGAACCTTGGTTGAGCAAGTTTAAAGGTTGGTATAACGCAGGATATACCGTTACGCAGAACCGGCGTTTGTTGTTGCAAAAACTTTTGGGTTTTGTGCCAAACGATTACACTGTTTCAAGTCCGAACAGAGCCAATGTCACCACGGCTAGCGCTTTACCAGCAACCCCGGACTATAGTACAGCCACCAAGGTCAGTTATATTAATGCCGATTCCGTCGCTACTGACAATACAAATAATGTCGATTACGCGGCCCAACAAGTCGACCCGGTCTGGACTAGCCTGACGCCTGCGCAACAACAGACCCAGGCTAGATACATGGAGATTTACGCAGGTATGGTGGCGAATCTGGATTACAATATCGGCTTAATTATCCAGCACCTGAAAGACATCGGCCAGTACGACAATACCTATATTATTTTCCATTCCGATAATGGCGCCGAAGGTACGCCGGTTTCCGCCGCGCAAGACGCGACAAATACCCAATATATCCAATATCTTGGCCAGGATCAAACCCTGAATCCGCCGGGCGTGCCAAATACAGACGTACAATACGGACTGCGTTGGGCCGAAGTTAGCGCCACGCCATTCCACCAGTTTAAGACCTATACCGGTGAAGGCGGTACCTCTTCGCCAACGATTGTTCACTTACCGGGACAAACCGCGCAACTTCCGCCTTTACGCGACTTTATCCATATCCGGGACGCCACCCCAACCCTGCTGGATCTGGCGGGAGTTCCTCAGCCGTCGGCGCCCGCTCCGGTTGCCGGTGTGAATAACCTGCCTTTGGTGGCTTACAATGGCAACAATGTTTACCCTATTACCGGAAAATCTTTTCTGAGCGAATTGGAAGGAGCCAGCACCGGCCCTTTGCATCCTGAACCAGTCGGGGAAGAGACCTATGGACGTGCTTATCTACGTAGCGGACAATGGAAGGCGCTCTATACCGAACCGCCTTTTGGCCCGCTGGATGGACATTGGCAATTGTTTGACATCGTCGCCGACCGGGGTGAAACCAATGATTTGTCGGCAAGTTATCCGAATGTCGTAACCCAGCTTTATCAAAACTGGACTCAGTACTTGCGAAACACAGGCGGGGTTAATCCGTTACAACCCGGGATTAATCAAAGCGGACCTGAGCCTGCGCCTAA
>CAVUMJ010000009.1:0-4208 GCA_963741375.1 uncultured Pseudomonadota bacterium | reverse complement strand
GAACGCTGATATTGAGGTTCCTGCAGGGCATGTGGGTTGGTCCGGATGAAGATGGTAATACAGCCAGTCACTGATTGTTGTTTTCTAAGCTTTTCCGCTGCACGCGTGCAATATTCTGATAGCGCTCTGGAAAGTTCGGGCAGACTGTATAACCTTCGGCTGAACGTTCTGGAACAAACGATTTGTTGTTTATCCGGGCTAATTTCTTCTAGATTTAAACAGGACACACCATTTAATTCCATGACAGTGCGAGCTACTGTTATATTGAATTGAGAATGGATTAGTTGACTGGGTTGTTTAGCCAAATCCCATACGGTCTGGATATTCAAAGCATTAAGCCGGGCCGCAGTCCTGGAGCCTATCCCCCAAACTTCTTTCACCGGTACGATACGCATCAGTTTTTCACGCCGGACGGGATCGGATACATCCAGAACGCCGCCAGTTTGTTTCCATTTTTTTGAGGCAAAATTCGCCAGTTTTGCTAGTGTCTTGGTCGGACCTATGCCGACACAAACTGGAATGCCGGTATGTCGAAACACGGTATCTTTTATTATTCGCCCATAAGCGGTAGGATCTGCTCGGCATGGATAAAGATCGGCAAAATCCAAAAACGCTTCGTCTATGGAATACACCTCCAAACGCGGCGAAAATTCTTCGAGGCAGCTCATCACTCTGGATGACATGTCGGCGTATAAGGAATAATTCGAAGAAAACAAGTGAATCTGATGCTGATAAACCAACTGCTGAACTTGGAATAGAGGCACGCCCATTTTAATGCCTAAATCCTTAACTTCCTGACTTCTAGCCACGATGCAGCCATCATTGTTGCTAAGCACTGCAACGGGTTTGCCAATGAGATCGGGCCGAAAAACACGTTCACAGCTCACGTAAAAATTGTTGCAATCGACCAGGGCCATTAAGGGTTGATCGGCCATGCTTATACGGGATGAATGACATTGGTGACCACACCCCAGACCACCAGCTCCAAATCATCACTGAGAGGGATATCCGGAAAATCTGGATTTTCGGGTTTTAACAGCCATTGGACACCCTCCTTAAATAGCCGCTTTACCGTCAATTCGCCATTAATTGCACAAATCACTATCTTACCTGCGACAGGCTCAATCGATTTATCTACCACCAAAATATCATTGGGATGGATGCCGGCACCGATCATGGAGGTGCCTTGGGCACGAACAAAAAACGTAGCTGCCGGTTTTTGTACCAGCAATTCGTTTAAATCCAAGTTTTTTTCGACATAATCATCGGCGGGCGATGGAAATCCAGCCTGAACTTTACCTGTGAACAACGGTAATGCCATTTTTTGTGGGTTAGTTGCCGGCCGAAACAGCCTTCCCTCCACCCCAGAAAATTTAAAACGTTGAAATTTGAATCGGTTAATCGAAATGTAGTTACGCATAATTGTCCTACCGTCATCACTTACTTTTTTATAGATTAGCATCGATTTTTTAAACGTTCTAATTTTGTTCTTTTTTGCGTTAAAATGCTCGCTAAATCAACCGACAATAAAAACGCATGTTCGCTTTAACTCGTAAACAACATGAAATCATCGATTTTCTGCTAGAGAATCAGCAGACTTTCGCACGCCCTCCGACTTTCGATGAGCTTTGCGCCGTACTCGGTTTAAAATCCAAAGGCTCTTTGCATCATACGCTGCAGGGCTTGATAGAGGCTGGACTGATTGAAGCGCCGGAACGCAAACATCGAGGTATTCGCATCACGGACAAAGCGAGAAATTTAGCCAAAACCCATCTGGAAACACTTAACTCCTTGCCCTATGTGGGTGTCATTGCTGCCGGCAAACCGCTTGAAGCGATCGAGGATCATCAAGTCATGCTTGTGCCTGATGAGCTCAAAACCGATGGGCCTTGTTATGTCCTGAAGGTTAAAGGCGACTCCATGGAAGAAGAAGGCATTTTTGATGGGGATTGGGTCGTCATCGAAAAACGCAATTACGCCAACAATGGCGAAATCGTCGTGGCGTTGATCGATAACCAAGAGGTTACGTTAAAATTTATCGAGCAAACCCCACTGGAAACCTTGTTGATTCCAGCCAATTCCAAAATGACAGCCATGCGTTATCATCCATCCCAAGTGCAGATTCAGGGTGTTTTGGTTGGGCAAATGCGCAGTTACTGTAAATGATAATGCAAAAGCTGGCTTTTGTTGATTTGGAAACCACCGGTGCCTCCGCCAACAAAGACCGGATTACCGAAATTGGTGTGGTGCTGGTCGATGAAACCGGAGTCAGAGAATGGAGTCAATTGGTCAATCCTGGGGTGCGCATCCCTTTGTTTATTGAACAGATGACCGGGATCACTAATGAAATGGTCGTTACTGCACCGAGCTTTGCGGAAGTAGCAGTAAAGCTCGAAAAATTATTGCAGGGGTATTTGTTTATTGCCCACAATTCTCGCTTTGATTTTGGCTTTTTAAAAAATGAATTCGCCCGCCTAGACATGACCTTTCGTCCAGCCGTGATGTGTACCGTTAAACTGTCCCGGCAACTTTATCCGCAATACCGGCACCATAACTTGGATAGCCTAATTGAACGGTACGATTTGAAAGCTAAAGAGCGTCACCGGGCGCTTGCAGATGCACAGTTGATCCATCAATTCTGGCAGCACGTCTGTAAAGCTTTTACAGAAACCCAGTTACGATGTGCCATCGACAAAATCACCCAACGATCCAGCCTACCGGCTAATATCGACCCGCTGTCGATTGATGAATTGCCAGAAACTCCGGGTGTATATTTATTTTATGGCGAAAACGATTTGCCTTTGTATATTGGCAAAAGCGTGAATATTCGGCAACGGGTGCTATCGCACTTTGCCGCCGATCATCGAAGCAATAAGGGAATGAGTTTGTCTCAGCAATTACAACGGATAGACTGGATTGAGACAGGCGGAGAGCTGGGTGCGCTATTAACGGAAGCCAGGCTGATCAAGCAACTTATGCCGGTGCACAATCAACGTCTGCGCAGAAAAAATGCCCTGTGTGCCTGGCAATTACAACAGACAGGTGAGCAATTGAAACCGGTATTAACCTGGGCGGATCATTTAGATTTTGGCGGCCAGGAAAATCTTTATGGTTTGTACCATAACCAACGCGATGCCCAAAAAGCGCTGCGCAATATCGCGGAGCAACAACAGCTTTGCTTAAGTGTGTTGGGTCTGGAAAAAACAGGGCAAGGTAAACCCTGTTTTGCTTATCAGTTAAAAAAATGCCGGGGTGCTTGCGTAGGGGATGAACATGCACTGGAACACAGTGCCAGACTTCTAACCGCGATGCATAAACTCAAGCTGGCTACTTGGCCTTACCAGGGCGCTATCGGTATTCGAGAAAATGAGGATTTACACGTTATCGACCATTGGTGTTACTTGGGTACCGCTCGGTCGGAGTCGGAAATAGAGGAGATTTTATCAGCCGGCAGACCCGCATTTGATAGAGACACCTATCAAATGCTCAGTAAGACACTGAAAAAAAGCCACGTCGTCCGCCTAAATTAGAAAGAACCAGAATAGCTAATTGTCTTTAATCACCGGGTATTGATGCCGGGATTGATTCACACGATCACGAAGTTCTAAACCCGGTTTAAAATGTAAAACATGACCGTCTGGCACTTCAACGGCTTGCCCGGTTTTTGGGTTTCTGCCAATTCTCGAATCGCGCCTGCGTAAAGAAAATCCACCAAACCCACGAATTTCAATGCGAGATCCCTGAGCAAGGGTTTGTGATAAATAATCGATGACCGTGTTTACTGCTAATTCGATATCTTTGTTTGAAAGATGGGGTTGCTTGCAAGCAATGGTTGTAATTAATTCCGATTTGATCATATTTATCGATTATTCCTTCTGGCCAAAAGTGTCGTCGAACCTCGCCCTGGAGAAGTGGGCGACGAAGCCGTCGCGTGCCTTCATTGCCGCGTCCACACCGTGCAACGCGGCGGTCACTTCGCCCGCCAGTATCTTCTCTAGGTCCATCGGGTGCAACGAGCCGTCGGCCACACGCCTGGTGGATGGGCGATTTCCGGGCCCGCCACTCGGACAGGTACTTGAGGTAAGGCTCGACCAGCCGGTCGGGCACCGACATGAGCTTGCCGAAGACCTCCCCTGGCGGTGACATCAGGGGCACGTAGTTGCCCCTCGACTTGCTCATCTTGGCACCGGTCCCGTCGGTGCCCTCCA
>CAVUMJ010000008.1:0-15926 GCA_963741375.1 uncultured Pseudomonadota bacterium | reverse complement strand
TATTATTTTTTTAAGATATATAGGGGTTAATATTCAGCAATTATTCTAGGGTAGAAATTAATTTTGTATGTGCTAAAGTTGGTAAATACTTTATATTTATATGGATTTCAACGCTTGAAATTTTAATAAAACACTTAAACTTATATTTATGGTTTTAAAGCTAGCTTGTATTAAAGCATTAAAAAATATAGGGTTATATCGTGTGTTTTTTATGATTTTTCGAAAATTGTGCAGAATGTGGTATTTGCAGAAAATGGCGAACAAGTATTGAAATGTCTGGAAAAATTTGGCTCATCTGAATTTGATGTAGTTTTAATGGATATTCAAATGCCGGTAATGGATGGGTATGAGGCGACAAGCAGCTTAAAAAAATTGCTCCGGAGTTGCCCGTCATTGGATTGACTGCTCATGCGATGGAGGAAGAACGTCAGCGCTGTCGAAATGCCGGTATGGTGGGACATGTCACTAAACCTGTTGAAATTAACAAATTGGTTAAAACTATGCTGAAAAATATCAGACAGAATATTCCGGCAAAGTTAGGTTGATTTCAACAATCCGCTTCAAAATAAACAATATCTGCAATTTATAATAAGCAAGTCACTATCAGCAGTATATTTTAACAAGCAAATAAACCCCGCCTTTTTTATTAAAAATTTAAACCAGCTGTGATGAGGAATAAATTTTTTGCGGATTCCTTTAGCAAAGTTATGATAGCGAGTATGCATTGCCTGACAAACTGAGTGATAATTCCTTAACTATAAAAATATGATTTGACGATTACTCATCATTAGATCACTTGTTTTCATATTCGCTCTTGGTAATTTTATCCATCAACTCCACTTAGTGAGAGTTTAGCATTAATTAGGACATTTTAATATGAATGAAAAACCATTTTGCATATTTGTGGTAGATGATGATCCCTTACTAAGACTCATTATCACAGACCAATTACAGAATCATGGTTATCAAATTCATGAATTTGAGAACGGTGAGGATTGCATTGCAGCGTTAGATTTGCAACCGAATTTAATTTTACTGGATATTGAAATGCCCGGTAAAAGTGGTCTTGATATTTGCCGAGAAATTCGTGAAATGGATTTTGATAATATACAAGTGATGTTTATCTCTGCGCATGATGATATTGAAACTTTAATGGAAGCATTTAATGCGGGAGGTAACGACTTTATCCCTAAAAACTCTAAAAAAGAAGTTTTACTTCGTAAGGTGCAAATTGCTATTGAGGCCGAACAGCAAAAACAGGAATTGCAAAATCAATTATCATTTGCCAGAAATACTGCATTTACCGCTATGTCAAGTTTGGGAGAAACCGGCATAGTTTTACAGTTTTTACAATCATCTTTCCATTGCTTGGACTTGAAGCAACTGGGCAATCTGTTAATTGAAACAATCAGTAACTTTGGTTTAAATGCACTCTTAAAGCTTACAGATTCGAGTGGCGAGTTATGTTTTAGCTCTGAGTTAGTCTGCTCTCCTTTAGAGACTTCCATTCTGCATTACGTTGCAAAGCTTGGCAGAATTTCACAAACTGGTGACCGTTTAGTTCTGAATTTCCCTAATGTCACTATACTTATCATCGGGCTAAATACGGACGAGGAAGAGATTGTCGGGCGGCTCCGTGATCATTTGGCTATTATTGCCGAAGGGGCGGGAGTAAGAATTGACGCAATGAATACCGAACAAAAACGTATACAACAAGCCAATGCCCGTATTGATAGTATAAAAGAATTGGCAAACTTGTTTAATGAAATTGAAAGCACACAGCATGCGAATCAAATACAAATGGAAAATCTTAATGATCAGCTACGCCAGGAAATGGAACTTGCATTTGTACATTTAGGATTAACGGAAGACCAAGAATTGTTGTTACATAATATTGTTAATAATATAACTGATAAATTAAACCAGTTATTTGATAGTAATTACGATCTAGCTTTGCGGTTAAATCATATTGTAGCTAAACAAAAAACGCTTTTGGCAGAGTCACTAATTTAATCTTTAAATTAGTTATTTTTAATATTATCCATAGACTACTAAATAACTGTGCAGATATTATTTAAACCGGCTATCAAGCTAATGAATCGCTTGAGTTACAGTAAAAAATTTATATTTATCGGCTTCTTGGCGATGATATCTATTTTACTTGTAATATTCTTGCTTCATCAAAGTTTGAGTCAAATCATATTTAGCTCAAAACTAGAACTTGATGGTTTGGTAAAAATTGAAGAGGTCACTCAGGCTATACAATTACTGCAACGGCATAGAGATTTATCTACGCTTGTCAAGTCCGGGCAAGTTGATATATTTGACAAATTAAAGCAGAGCGATGAAGAATTTAATCATTTTCTTTCTAATTTGGTAATTAACTTACAACCTTTATCGTCGATACAAAATCAGCTTTCCAATATTCTTGCCGCTTGGGATTTGATTAAATTAGATGTGAATAATCTCAATGTGAATGAAAACCAAATAGCGCATTCAAGACTTATAAAAATGTTGCTTAAATTGGAAGATATATTAAGTGATGATAGGTTGTTGACGACAGATAGCGATCTCGACTCAAACCATTTAATCATGCTTGTTACCTATGATTTGCCAGTGCTTATAGAAAATAATGCCGAATTAAGAACAAATATACTAAATATAGTAATTAACAAAAAAATATCTCAAGAACAAAAAATACAAATTACCATTCTAAAGTCCAAGATTGAAGATAATGTTAATAATATAGAATATATTATTGAACACACAACTCGCTATAATCCAAATATTAAATCAGTCTTATATTCCACAAGCGCAAGCATTGCAAACTCTTCAAAGATAACAGCAATTGATTTATTTCAAGATGTTTTTCAAGAGAATTTTAATAAGGATCCAAATCATTTGCTGTCCGAAATGACTTTGGCTTCGGATAATATCTATCAACAAATTTATGAATCTTTTTTGCCTGCAATATCTCAGATTGTTCAGTTGAGAATTGCAAAATCTGAAAAGACTCTATGGCTAAGCATTGGTATACCCGTTATTACATTTTTAGTTATTTTATACTACATCTTAGGCGCGCATCTTTCATTAAGAAATAGCATTACAGCACTATTACTTGCAGCTAAATCCATTGCTGCGGGTAATCTTAAAATTCGTTGTGGGATATTAAGTCAAGACGAAATCGGTCAAGTCGCTGAAAGCTTTAATGAGGTTGCGACTAGTTTTGAGAATTTGCTATTGCATCGGGAACAGGACAAAATTCGTTTGCAAAGCATTATTGATACCTCTTTAGATGCTATTGTTCAAATTGATTTTGAAGGAAATATAATTAGCTGGAATCATGAAGCAGAATCTATTTTCGGATGGACTGCAACCGAAGCTTGTGAATACCCCATTTTTGAGTTGATTACCCCTGAAATCTCAAATTCCCTTAATCATGAGCACAATATAAAAAGTATATTTTCTTTATGCAGAGAAAATATGGTGCGTAAACGCTTTGAAGCAGTTGTGAAGCATCGTGATGGTCATTCTTTTTCAATTGAAATGGCTATTACGCCATACCAGTTGGATCATACCATAGAATTCAGTGCATTTATCCGGGATATATCCCAATATAAGCTGGTATTGTCTACGCTTGCCTCAAATGAAAAACGCTACCGTGCATTATTTGAGTCTTCGCGCGATGCATTGATGACCTTAAGCCCGGCTCAAGGTTTTTTATCCGGAAATTCTGCTGCGCTTAAACTGTTTGCATGTCAGGATGAGCAAGAGTTTTTAACCCATACTCCGGCTTCCTTATCCCCTGAAAAACAAGCCGACGGTAATCTATCAACAGACGCTGCCAAACTTAGAATGCAAGAAGCGCTGGATAATGGCTCTGCGTTCTTTTTGTGGTTGCATAAGCGCACCAATAATGAAACATTTTTTGCCGAAGTAACACTGAGCAAAATTGAACTCGATAATGAAATCATTTTACATGCGTCGGTTAGAGACGTTACAGAACGAATTCAATTCAAAAATGCATTAATCAATAGTGAAGCTAGAACCAGAGCAGTATTGCGAACCATGTCAGACGGAGTAGTTTTGGCTGATCATCTAGGCACTATGCTTTTGGTTAATAACGGACTGACTGAATTGTTCGGCTATGAAGAAGAAGAAATGCTGGGCCAAAATCTGAAACTCTTCATACCGGAGCCTCACCATTCCAAGCATGATGGTTATTTATCTGAGCATTTGGCAACCCAAAAGCGGACAATTATTGGCAGACGGGTCGAATTTTTTGGAAAACATAAGGATGGTTCTTTGATTCCGATTGAATTGGCAGTGGATGAGCTGATTGATGATGCTGGAATAACCTATATAGGTGTAATGCGCAACATTAGTGATCGCAAATCCGTTGAGCAAGCCCAAGAATATGCGCGGATAGAGGCAGAACGTCTTGCTGACGCAAAAACAGGTTTTTTAGCCAATATGAGCCATGAAATTCGCACCCCTTTAAATGCAATCATCGGTCTGTCAAAAAGAGGGATACGCGAACAAAATGAATCCGATCAACCAACTGATTTCAATAGAATATATGATGCGAGTATGCATTTGTTGAGTTTGATTAACGATATACTCGACTTCTCCAAAATTGAAGCCGGTAAATTGGATGTTGACTTACATGCGTTTCAACTCCGGGTTTTAATTGATGATGTTGTTAATTTGCTTGATTTGCGAATAAAAGAAAAAAATCTTAATTGTATTATTGAAAAATCAGACAACTTGCCGGAATGGGTCAGAGGCGATTCTCTACGCATCAGGCAAATACTTGTCAATTTGCTGGCAAATGCAGTTAAGTTTACCAGTTTGGGGCATATCAGACTGGGTATTGCCAAAGAAGGCGAAGTGATTCATTTTACCGTGGCGGATAGCGGAATTGGGATGACCTCCGAACAGGTTCAACGGCTATTCAATCCATTTCAACAAGCCGACAGTTCAACCACACGAAAATTTGGCGGTACCGGATTAGGTTTGGCTATTAGCCGCAATCTAGCTAGAATTATGGGGGGAGATATTACCGTAGAAAGCATCTTAGGGATAGGCAGCCGATTTACCTTGAGCATACCGCTTCCCGCTGCGGAAGCTGAACCGGGTCAAGTTAGCTTTAGTTGCGTTGATGGACCTAGATTGAATGGTATTCGGGTATTAGCGGCTGAAGACGTCTCATTAAATAGACTAGTGCTGGAAGATCTTTTACATACTGAAGGAGCAAATGTAGTCTTTGCGGAAAATGGTGAACTAGTACTGGAATGTTTGGAAAAATTCGGCGCATCAGCGTTTGATGTAGTTTTAATGGATATTCAAATGCCGGTAATGGACGGATATGAAGCGACTAGGCGACTTAAAAAAATAGCACCGGAATTGCCTGTTATTGGCTTGACTGCCCACGCAATGGCGGAAGAACGTCAACGTTGTCTCGAGGCCGGCATGTGCGCGCAAGCTACAAAACCTATCATCACTGATGTGCTTGTATCGACAATATTACATTCCATATCAGTCAATAATAATGAAAGTGAAGCTGTAAACAGCCAAAACCAAGTGTTACAAAATGAAAATTTTGTTTCATCAGCAGATATAGACAAGTCTCCTGCTGAAAAAGTCAGCCTGATTGACTGGCCGGCAGTGCAAACTCGTTTTGACGGACGTCAGGCTTTTATTAATCAATTAATTAATAACACTCTGAATGGTCAATATCAGGAAAATGTCATCAAACTAAGAAACGCTAGTGAAGAAATGGATTATGCAACTATCAAGTCAATTGCGCATAATTTAAAAGGCTTGGCAGGTGTTTTTGATTCCAGGGCATTAATGGAGATTGCCAAAACTTCGGAAATTTCGGCTAAAAATCAGCTAGAAGATGCATTCATTCTGGGGAAAAACTTAGCAGCCACTCTAGAAAACTTTCTTCAGGAATTGGTTGAGCATAATAAGAATTAGCTTTAGTTTTGGATTATAGATCAAAAGAATTTCACCCATGATCTTTGGTTTTTTGCGCAATCAATTCTTTTAAGTATACCACGCCAATGACTAAATTTTATTCCACAGTAACGGATTTCGCCAGATTACGGGGTTGGTCAACATCCGTACCTTTAAGCACTGCAACATGATAAGAAAGTAGTTGTAGCGGGATGGTGTAGATAATTGGAGAAATGATATTGCTAACGCTGGGTATTTTTACGATTTGTACATTTTCATCACCGGATTCAGCCAAGGCCTCATCCATAAATACGATCAGTTGTCCACCACGGGCACTGACTTCCTGTATATTGGATTTTAGCTTTTCCAATAAATTGTTATTAGGCGCGACAGTGATAACCGGCATTTCCGTATCTATTAACGCCAATGGCCCGTGTTTTAATTCTCCCGCAGGGTAGGCTTCAGCGTGTATATAGGAGATTTCCTTTAATTTCAATGCGCCTTCCATCGCAATGGGATAATGAGCGCCGCGTCCTAAAAACAGGGCGTTATGTTTATCGGCAAAACGTTGTGAAAGGATTTCAATTACAGGATCAAGCTTTAATGTCTTTTCAATATTTCCAGGAAGACTATAAAGTTCGGAAACAATTTTTTCTTCTAAAGCCTGGCTTAAACCAAAACGTCTGCCAATAGCAATCACCAGCATCAATAATGCAACCAATTGCGTTGTAAAGGCTTTTGTTGAGGCGACACCTATTTCCGGGCCAGCTCTGGTCAGGAGCACTAGTTCCGATTCTCTAATCAATGAACTTTCAGGCGCATTACAAACAACCAGCGAATGCTTGACTCCAAGTCTTTTGGCTTCCTGCAAAGCAGCCAGAGTATCTGCGGTTTCTCCTGATTGAGAAATGGTGATTACCAGCGTGTCAGGTGAGATAACCGGGCTGCGATATCTAAATTCGCTGGCGACTTCAATTGAGCAGGGTACTTTGGCTAGTTCTTCAAACCAGTAACGCGCAACCAGTCCGGCATGATAGCTGGTTCCACAGGCTAGTATCTGTATGGATTTGATTTGATCAAATATTTCTGAAGCATTATGACCGAACGAGTTTTCCAAAAGGTGGTTATTAATAAACCGGCCTTCAATGGTTTCTGATGTAGCCCAGGGTTGCTCATAAATTTCCTTAAGCATGTAATGGCGATAAGCGCCTTTATCAACAGCATCAGCTTTTAATAGACTTTCTTTAATTTGACGATTTACAGGCTTACCTTGCTCGTCATAAATCAACAAGCTATCGATTTTAAGTACGGCGATATCGCCTTCTTCCAGAAAAATAAATCTTTGCGTAACGGGCAATAAAGCTGCAACATCCGAAGCGATAAAATATTCACCAATTCCGATACCGATAACCAGCGGGCTGCCTTTACGGCAGGCAATCAGAGTATCGGGTTGATCGGCGAACATGACCCCCAAAGCATATGCGCCTTGTAATGTCTGAATAGTATTGGTGACTGCAACTAAAAGATTATCGGTGCTTTGCAGATGCTCTGCAATTTTATGGACAATGACTTCGGTATCGGTATCCGAAGTAAATTTGAAGCCGTTTTGTTTTAACTCTGTCCTGAGTTGGTCATGATTTTCAATAATGCCGTTATGCACCACAGCCACTTTTTCCTGACTGACATGAGGATGGGCATTGTAAGTGCTTGGTTTGCCGTGAGTTGCCCAGCGGGTATGAGCTATCCCTAGAAATCCGTCAATTGGATCATCAGCAATTAAGGCTTCAAGACCTTTTACTTTGCCTAATTCACGTTTTCTTAAAATGTGCTGGCTTTTGACTACGGCAATTCCGGCAGAATCATAACCACGGTATTCAAGGCGCTTTAATCCTTCAATTAAAATTGGCACCACATTTCGTTGAGCTATACCGGCAACTATCCCGCACATGTTATTTCTCCATTTTAGTTGGGCGTTGCCAAGTTGGAACACTGGTTTGCTTAACTCTGCTCAGGGTTAATTGCTCGTCCGGAGCATCTTTGGTGATAGTGGAACCGGCGCCGATAGTAGCGTTTTTACCGATTTTGACAGGCGCCACCAATTGAGTATCGGAACCAATAAAAGCGCCGTCACCGATAATTGTTTTAAATTTGTTGGCGCCATCATAATTGCAGGTAATTGTTCCGGCGCCTATATTGACATTGCTGCCTACGTCAGAATCACCAACATAACTCAAATGATTAATTTTACTGCCTGAAGCAATATTACTTTTTTTAATCTCTACAAAATTGCCGATATGGACATGATCAGCCAATTCAGTTTCAGGCCTAATTCGTGCAAATGGCCCAATCCGGCAATAACTGCCAATAATGGCGTCTTCAATTAAACTGTTTGGTAAAATTTCCACAAAGTCGGCAATACTGGAGTTTTTGATGATGCAATTAGCCCCAATTTTAACATTTGAGCCGATTTTGTTGGCGCCTTCAAATATCACATTAATATCAATATTAATGTCCTTGCCTAGTTCGGCAAAATCGCCTCTGATGTCAATCCGGCTTGGATCGCTTAAACTCACGCCATTAATCATCAGTTGTTCGGCTAACTCAAGCTGATAAACTCTTTCTAAATGAGCAAGCTGTTTCCGGTCATTTACACCCAAAACCTCGTCCTGGTTACTTGCAAATGTCGTTACCACTTTGATTCCGTCAGTCACAGCCATTTCAATGATGTCAGTCAAATAGTATTCGTTTTGAGCATTATTATTGCTCAATTGTGATAGCCATTGTTTTAAATGGCCGCCATTGCAGGCAAGAATGCCGGTATTGCCTTCAGTAATTTCTAATTCTTCGGGAACGGCATCTTTTTGCTCGACGATTTTAATGACTTTCCGGTCGGAATCACGGATTATCCGGCCATAACCAGATGGATTATCCAATACGACAGTGAGCAAAGCTAGCGTTGCTTCATTAACGCTTTGTAATAATGTTTGAATTGTAGCTGGTTTAAGCAATGGCACATCGCCGTATAGAATTAAAACAATATCGTGATTTTCGATCAGATGAATGGCTTGCTGAACGGCATGTCCAGTGCCTAGCTGCTGCTTTTGTTCTATCCAGGTAGCCTTTAAATGCGATAATTCCTGTTTGACCGTTTCACCACCATGCCCATAAATAATAAAAATTTGGTTGTTTTCAATTTTTTGGCTGGTTTCGTAAACGCGTTGTAACAGTGGTTTATTTGAAATTTCGTGTAAAACCTTTGGTTTGGATGAACGCATCCTGGTTCCTTGTCCTGCAGCCAATATGATAGTTTTTATCGACATTGATTTTCCTTAAAATAAAAAAGCCCGCATACGAGACGTATCGGGCTTAGGTTTGTATCATAAAAGCTTACGAGCCACGTTTTCTGAGTCTATCCAGAGTTCTTAATTGTGAAATAGCTTGAATTAATTCCGATTGGGCAACTGCATAATCATACTTACCGGATTTATCTTTTAGCATTTCTTCTGCTTTGGCTTTAGCCTGTAAAACAGCCGCTTCATCAATATCATGAGCTCTGATAGCCGTATCTGCAAGAACAGTCACCACATGCGCCTGAACTTCTAATAGCCCACCGGACACATAAAACTCCTGCTGTTCCTTATCGCTGATCCTGACTCTTACCTCACCCGGTTTTAGTTTGGTAATCAATGGCGTATGACGAGGCGCAATACCCACTTCACCCATCTCGGCAGGGGCAAAAACCATCTCGGCCAAACCGGAAAAAATTTCCTGCTCAGCACTAACGATGTCAACATGGATTGTCATGGCCATATTAAAACTCTCCATCAATATGGTGGTGGATTAAAAGCTTTTGGCTTTTTCTATAGCTTCATCAATGGTTCCAACCATATAAAAAGCTTGCTCAGGCAGACTATCGTAATCGCCGTTTATGATGCCTTTAAAACCGGCAATGGTGTCTTTTAATGATACATATTTACCTGGAGAACCGGTGAATACCTCGGCAACAAAGAATGGCTGCGATAAAAATCTTTGAATTTTACGCGCTCTTGATACAGTGAGTTTGTCTTCTTCAGATAATTCATCCATACCTAAAATGGCAATAATGTCGCGAAGTTCTTTGTATCTTTGTAAAATACCTTGAACCGAACGGGCAACATCATAATGTTCCTGACCGATTACCAGCGGATCAAGCTGTCTACTGCTTGAATCTAGTGGATCGATTGCCGGATAAATACCCAGCTCAGCAATTTGGCGCGATAAAACCACGGTTGCATCCAAATGCGCAAATGTGGTGGCAGGCGATGGGTCTGTTAAATCGTCAGCTGGCACGTATACGGCCTGGATAGAGGTGATCGAACCGGTTTTAGTTGAGGTAATACGTTCTTGCAACACCCCCATCTCTTCCGCAAGTGTCGGTTGATAACCTACGGCGGACGGCATACGGCCTAAAAGTGCGGATACTTCAGTACCGGCCAGTGTATAGCGGTAAATATTATCAACGAAAAACAATACGTCCCGGCCTTCATCGCGGAAGTATTCCGCCATGGTCAATCCGGTCAGCGCAACACGCAGGCGGTTTCCCGGCGGCTCGTTCATTTGACCGTATACTAATGAAACTTTGTCTATGACGTTTGAATCGGTCATTTCGTGGTAGAAATCGTTTCCTTCACGTGTTCTTTCTCCTACTCCGGCAAAAACCGAGAAACCGCTATGCTCAATAGCGATGTTGCGGATCAATTCCATCATATTAACGGTTTTACCAACACCGGCGCCACCAAACAGGCCGACTTTACCACCTTTCGCAAATGGGCAAACCAAATCGATTACTTTGATGCCGGTTTCAAGCAGTTCATTGGCAGGCGCCTGGTCGTCGTAGGATGGCGCATCCCTATGAATAATCCATTTCTCTTTTTCGCCAATCGGGCCTTTTTCATCTATGGCCTCTCCTAATACATTCATAATGCGGCCAAGAGTTGCTTGTCCGACTGGAACTTTGATCGCTTCTCCGGTGTTGTTAACTTCAACACCTCTGCTTAAACCGTCGGTTGAACCCATTGCAATGGTGCGTACAATCCCGTCACCGAGTTGCTGTTGAACTTCAAGAACCAGACCATTCTTTACGTTCAATGCATCATATACTTTGGGCAGATTTTCGCGGGGAAACTCTACGTCTACGACCGCTCCAATTATCTGCACGATTTTACCGGAATTCATTGTGTCGTCCTCATTATCAACTTTCTAAACTTGTGAAATTTATTATACTGCCGCAGCACCGGCAACGATTTCTGATATTTCTTGGGTGATCGCAGCTTGTCTGGCTTTGTTATACACCAGTTGCAATTCTTTAATAATGTTGCCTGCATTATCGGATGCGCTTTTCATTGCAACCATGCGTGCAGCTTGTTCACAAGCATTATTTTCAACCAGACCCTGATAAACGATTGATTCAATATAACGTATCAATAAATGATCTAAAACTTCTTTGGCGCCGGGTTCATAAATGTAATCCCAGTGTCCGCGTAATACTTCATCGGTTTTTTCCGCTATGACCGGCAATAATTGTTGCATAACCGGTTTTTGCGTCATGGTGTTAACAAACTCATTGTTCAAAATGTATAAACGATCAATTTCAGCGTTCGTAAAAGCATCCAGCATAATTTTTGTAACACCAATTACATCGTTTTGATGCGGAGTATCACCCAGCTTGGTAGTCTGACCGATTAAATTGGCTTTAATCATGCTTAAAAAACCAGCAGCCTTGCCTCCAATGGCGCAAACATCAACCTGTACGCCTTTAGCATGCCAGTTTTGCATTTCGTTAAGCACCTTTCTGAACAGGTTGGCGTTTAAGCCTCCACACAAGCCTCTATCAGAACTTACCAGGATAACGCCAACGCGCTTTGTTTCCCGCTCACTCATTAACGGATGTTTGTATTCAGGATTTGCATGGGCAAGATGGTTAATTATCTTGCTAATTTTATTTGAATACGGCCGAGTAGCTTGCATACGATCCTTGGTTTTGCGCATTTTACTAGCCGCAACCATTTCCATGGCGCGGGTAATCTTTTGAGTATTTTTAATACTGGAGATTTTAGTCCGTATTTCTTTGCCAACTGCCATTTGCTAATCCTTACCAGCTGCTTGTTTTAACAAAACGCTCAATTGCACTGTGCATTTTATCTTTTATTTCGTCTGAGAAGTCGCCCTTTTCATTAATTTTAGCCATTAAAGCCGCTTCCTCAGTTTTCATAAAGCTCAGCAGGGCCGCTTCAAAATCACGTACCTTTTTAACTTCCAGACTATCCAAGAAACCGCTGTTGGCAGCGTAAAGGGAAACACTCATATCCGCGACCGACATTGGTGCGTATTGATTTTGCTTCATTAGTTCAGTAACACGTTGGCCTCTTTCGATTTGTTTACGTGTACTTTCATCCAGATCGGATGCAAACTGGGCAAATGCAGCCAATTCGCGGAATTGCGCCAAGTCGAGACGAATACCGCCACCGAGCTTTTTAATAATTTTGGTTTGCGCGGCCCCGCCTACGCGTGATACTGATAGACCAGCATTTACAGCGGGTCTGATACCTGAGTTAAATAATCCTGTTTCCAAGAAAATCTGACCATCGGTAATGGAAATCACGTTGGTAGGTACGAAGGCGGATACGTCACCACCTTGTGTTTCAATAATCGGCAGAGCAGTCAAAGAACCGGTTTGGCCTTTGACTTTGCCATTAGTCAATTTTTCAACTTCAGCGGCATTAATTCTGGCGGCGCGTTCCAGCAAGCGGGAATGTATGTAGAATACATCACCGGGATAAGCTTCACGACCGGGTGGACGGCGCAATAATAAGGATATTTGCCGATAAGCCCAGGCTTGCTTGGTCAAATCGTCATAGATAATCAAAGCATCCTGACCGTTGTCGCGGAAATACTCACCCATGGAGCAGCCGGTATAAGGTGCAATAAACTGTAATGCCGCGGATTCAGAAGCGGATGCAACCACGATGATGGTGTGTGCTAAAGCGCCATGCTCTTCTAATTTACGCACTACGTTGGCGATAGATGAACGTTTTTGGCCGATGGCGACATAAATGCATTTAATGCCGGTGCCTTTCTGATTGATAATGGCGTCAATAGCAATTGCAGTTTTTCCAGTTTGCCTATCGCCAATAATTAATTCCCGTTGACCCCGGCCAACCGGAATCATGGAATCTATTGCTTTTAAACCAATTTGTACTGGTTGATCAACAGATTGTCTGGCAATAACGCCGGGAGCAATTTTTTCAATTGGTGATTTCAGGTCGGTATCGATACTACCTTTGCCGTCAATTGGGTTGCCTAAAGCATCCACAACCCGGCCTAGTAAGGCTTCGCCAACCGGTACTTCTAAAATTCTGCCGGTACATTTGACTGTGTCGCCTTCACTGATGTGTTGATAAGCGCCAAGCATTACCACGCCGACCGAATCTCTCTCAAGGTTTAAAGCCATACCAAATGAACCGCCGGGAAATTCAAGCATTTCTCCCTGCATCGCTTCTGATAAGCCGTGTACCCGAACAATACCGTCGGTGACACTGACCACTGTACCTTCCGTATGCGCTTCAATATGAGCGTCGAAATTCTCGATCTTCTTTTTAATTAGATCACTTATTTCTGATGGATTTAATTGCATTTTAAATTTCCCGATCTAGCTCTTAGAGCCTTTTGGCTAATTGATTAATTTGACCTCTGATGGAACCGTCTATCACTTTGTCGCCAGCTTTGGCTAAAACTCCGCCTATAAGTGATTTATCAACCGAAACTGAGGTAATCACCTTTTTATTCAGTAGTTTTTCCAGCATGGCGTTATATTTGTTTTGCTCGGCTTTAGTAAGCTGATAAGCACTAAATAAATCGACATTTATGTAACCTTCTTCTTCAGCTTTATGAGCTTCAAATAAAACTGAAATTGTAGGTAACAATTTTAGCTTGCGATTTTGGACTAAAAGTTTAACAAGGTTGGTTACTTGGTTATTAATTTGATCTTGGCAAATATCTAATAACAATCCGGTTAATTTGTCCTTGCTGATTCTTGGGTTGTTAATGATCTCCGACAAATCGGCGTCACTACTAATTGCCGACAGAAAAAGCAAGGCATCAGACCATTCTTTAACATTATTAGCCTGATTTGCGCTTTTAAAAGCTGCTTCAGCATATGGTCTTGCTAATGTCGATAACTCAGCCATTATTTATCCCAGCTCTTCCGCAGCTTTATTCAAAATACTTTGGTGCTTGGTTTTGTCGATTTCTTCTTTCAAAATCTGTTCCGCAGCACGTAATGCCAAGGTGGAAACCTCTTTACGTAAAGTTTCTTTTGCCTGTAAAGTTTCTTGTTCAATCCGGGCATGCGCGGCTTCCAGAATACGATCTCCTTCCACTTTCGCCTGGAGTTTGGCTTCTTCAACCAACTCGTTAGCGCGTTTTTGAGCGGAAGCGATGATTTCAGCAGCATGTTCCTTAGATTCTTTCAGAACGGTTTTTGCTTTTTTTTCAGCTAGTTTAATCTCTTCCTGGCCTTTTTCAGCAGCAGCCAAACCATCAGAAATCTTGGATTTACGCTCTTCCATTGCCGCAGTAATGGGGGGCCAAACATACTTCATGGTAAACCAGACCAGAAGCGTAAAAGTTATCATCTGCCCGATCAGGGTAGCATTGATACTCATGGATGCTTTCCTCGTTTTGCTGTTGTCATTTGTGTCTGCCTATAACTATGAGCTATTGCTGGTTTAGTTATAGGGATCAGTAAGCTTTCCTTAGTACAGACCAATTTAAATGTTTTCAACCTGCTGCAGATTGCACGGCTGAGAGGAAAGGATTGGCAAAAGTAAAGAATAAAGCCATGCCCACGCCGATCATGGTAACGGCGTCAAGCAAGCCGGCGACAATAAACATTTTTACTTGCAACATTGGAGCCAGTTCAGGTTGACGTGCTGCGCCCTCTAAAAATTTTCCGCCAAGTAATCCGAAACCTATAGCTGTTCCGGCTGCGCCTAAACCTAAAATCAAGCCAACACCTATAACGGTCAAACCTTGAACGTTGGCAATTAATGATGCGAGTTCCATAATGTCTCCTAAAAAAATATCAAATAAAGAATGTTACAAATAGTTGCAACTTTAGTGATCTTCATGCGCCAAACTTAAATAAACTATGGTTAGCACCATGAAAATAAAAGCTTGTAATGTTATCACTAAAATGTGGAATATTGCCCAAGGTAAGCCAAGAAAAGGTTGGATGAAGGGTGGCAATAAAGCAATCAGAATAAAGACAAGTTCACCGGCGTAAAGATTGCCAAATAGCCTTAAGGCAAGTGAAATTGGTTTAGCAAATTCTTCAACTAATTTAAGTAATAAGTTGAATGGTAGTAGTTTTGGGCCAAAAGGCGTGCAAGTCATTTCTTTAGCAAAGCCAAAAACTCCTTTGACTTTAATGCTGTAAAACAAAATAAGAAAAAATACGCTGATCGACAAGGCAAAGGTTGAATTCAAGTCGGTACTAGGCACAACCCGAAGATATTCAATACCCATTAGACTACCAATTGCAGATAGCAAGTCAACTGGCAGCATGTCCATAGCATTCCACAGGAATACCCAGCAAAATATGGTTAAAGCGAGAGGGGCTATCAGATCATTTCGGCCGTGAAAGGTATCCTTGACCTGATTGTCAACGAATTCTATCAGCATTTCAGCTAAATTCTGCGCTACTCCCGGTATTCCGGAAGTCGCTCTATCTGCGACGCTTTTAAAAAACCAGATAAACAACCCACCAAGAGCTGCGGAAAAAAACAGGGTATCCAGATGTAATGTCCAAAATCCTTCGCCAACATGCAATGGCGTTAAATGGTGGACGATATACGCTGTTGCGCCGCCTTCACTACTCATTTTTCCTCTCAAAAATACCTAACTGCGCAAATAGTACAGCGCAAACC
>CAVUMJ010000007.1:0-15744 GCA_963741375.1 uncultured Pseudomonadota bacterium | reverse complement strand
CAAAGGCGCTAAAGGTTATGTATTGATGACTTATGCAGGACATGAGGCGGTTTTGACGGTGCTGGCTAAACCCAATGCCAAACTCGGGTTGATTTTTCTGGACGTAAAACGTGCAGCAGGAAAGTATTTCTGAAATGTTGTAAACCATCAACAGGCAATGCGGAGTAAATCATGATTGCTGATATGAAAGCAGAAGATATTATTGGAGATTATCAAGAAACCAAGCTTGAGTATTTCGATGGACATTCTAGAAAAATTCTCTATACCGAAGTTGAAACGCCTTATCCCGACGGCAAGTTAATCGTTTCCACCACAACACTTGATGGCGTTATTAGCCACGTCAATAAAGCTTTTGTGGAAATGTCCGGATATCAAGAGGCTGAGCTGATCGGAACGCCACACTATATTCTTAGACATCCGGATATGCCGTCAGCCGCCTTCAAAGAGTTGTGGGACACGGTCTTGCGGGGCGATAAATGGCAAGGCATCGTGAAAAATTTGCGTAAGGACGGCGGCTATTACTGGGTGAATGCGCGGTGATTCCTAATGTCCGCTCAGGTAAAGTGGTTGGCTATATTTCGGTTCGCCGAAAACCTTCCCGGAGTAAAGTTGATGACTGCATCAAACTATACCCCACTCTTTTTTAAATGAGGAGATTCTGATGTCCTTCATGTTTACAGTTAGCCCGGATTTTGCCCCGGATCGTCTTTCCGGATGGTATATTTTTAATACCTGGTTACAGAAACAAATCGGCAAAGCGATACATCTTGAGATGTATAATCATTACCAAAGTCTTCACGAAGCCATCCTGGCCGATAAGATTGATCTAATTTATGCTAACCCTTTCGATGCCGCCATGCTGGTCAGAGAAAAAGGCTTTTTACCGTTAGTGAAAGCTGAAGGCGAATCCGATGAGGCGATCATTGCAGTTAATACAGCAAGCAATGTCTCAGATGTTGCCCAATTAATGCCTGGCGTTAGAGTGGCCTTTACCAAGATCCGGATGTCAGGTTGATAGGCATGATCATGTTAGAACCGGGTAACCTGGATGAAAGCAATATACTTTCTGTCAATTCGGACAATTATGTATTAGTGGCCAAACATCTGCTGAAAGACGAAGCCGATGCCGGTGTTTTTCTTGCTGCAGCTTATGATGATTTGTCAGCCATCATTTAAAATCAGCTTAAAGTTCTGGTGAGAAGCCAGATTAGCGTCATTCATCATGCGCTACTGGTGGGTCCTAAATTACAGAATCAACGGGACGGAATTCAGACGGTGCTGATGGATATGCACCGGATGCTAAAGGCAACGGAGTCTTGCTAGTCTTGGCTTCAAGGCATGGCAAAAAATTGACGATGAAGAATGAGTTCATGATTTCCTATGGATTCCTTGAATACCAGATTTATTACCTAAATTGATAAGGTTTTTTTCGATGCCGGCGACGCAATACGATTGATCGCCGGACCAGGCTAATCTTAAGCGACTGGGCCCTGGCATGGTCAGGCAGACGCAGTATTGACCATGGAGTAATTATCGAGCCTTGACAGGTAAAGATATTGGCACCGGATGGCTACAGAAAGGCCATTGCAGATCATTCTGGCATTCGTTATGCTACGGGTAGTGGCCTAGTCAAAATTAAATCAATCTTAACTTATTACAGGAAAAGGGGACGTGTTTTAATGGCACTTTCTTAAGGGAAGAATATCGATATTAACAATAACTTAAAATTATTTCCTGCCTGAGTAGGATGTGCTGAATGCAGTGAAGCGCATCGATCGCGAACGATGCGCCTCCTTCGCCGGCACATCCTACAAACATCATGTTTATTGGATTATAAAATATTTAACTTCAGCAAGCATCATTCTGGTCGTGTTTTAGTTTGCATAACGATTAATTTAACACGACCCCTTTTTTCCTATTTCGTTATTGTGTTTTTGGTATTTAGGTTTTCGGATCGTTTCTATGTTATTTTATATATTTTGTATGCAAGACTAAGCTGTGTCTATTATTGAAACCAATAGCTATTGATTTAGAAAAAAACTTCTTCTAAATGAAACATATTTAATATCAGAATAATAATATTTCTTTTTTTGAAACCCCAGCCACAACAAAATATTCATTATAAAATGAAACTCTTTTTGAAAATAACGACAGAAAAGAGCCATAGGCAAAAACTCCATAATAATTTGTTACAGTACAAAACACAGTGAATAGCGACTTACCCTTGATCTCATTTAAAAAATTTTTTCTTAAATTAGATTTGACAAGGAAAATCAGTAGCACCCCAAAAAACACAAATAAAATCAATGCTAATAAGTTCTCATCCATTTTAATTTGTCATGCTTAATCTACTCTATTTCAAGCCAAAACACTTTAATGCTTACTATATGTGGCCTAGCGAAGAGAAACGGGGACGGGTCTTTCCATAACACATTTTAAGTTGTTTCATTTTATCGCCCGACTAACTAGTGAGCGGTTAGGTATTCCCGCCGGAATTGATTATTAAAAATACAGAGAAAAGCATTTCCAACCCAGTGGCTGTGCGGTTATTTTTTGCTGCCGGGCTATCCCGCCTCAATAATCCTGACTGCTTCGCCAGCTTTGACAATGGGAATGCCGTTATATTGTCCTCCCAGGCTATGTAAATGCTTGTCGCCCGACACAATCAAATCGGCATGACCTGCCACTGCGCAGGCTAAAACCTGATCGTCGTCCGGGTCATCTGCAATAACGGCGGGTACGCTCAGTGGCGATACGGATTGAGTGAAGAGCTGGTACTGTGTGACTAAGGCCATTGCCGACATACCCTGTGCCGCAATGAGCGGTGTCAGATGAGAGCGGTTCAGCACATCAGCCAATTCCGCAACCAAGACCGGGGAAGTTACAATCTCAATATCACCAGTCTGGCCAAGTTGCAGCAGGCGGTACGGTACACCGCCCCATACCAAGGCTGAGACGACGATATTCGTATCAAGCACCACCCGCATTAGCTGTTTCGTTCGGTGCGTACTTTATGAATCAGATCGTCCAGTTCTTCTTCGTTCATGGGCGGAATTCCTGCGGCATGGAGTCTTTCAGCCATTGACAGCAGTTTGCGTCCGGCGGCGCGGCGCAAGGCATCTTCCAGTAGTTTTTGTAGGGCCTCGACTGTCAGTAGCCCGGCGTCTTGCGCCCGTAAGGCTACTTCATCGGGCAGGTCTAAAGTTATTTGCATAGCAATATCCTCTTACTTAGGTTTTGACGAAGGAAAAGGGGTCGTGTTTAATTTGCATTACAATTAATTTAACACAACCCCTTTTTCTCCTGTAGCCTTATTGAAACAATTTTGTAGCATGTAACTTTGCATGTTAGTATTCGGCATAAGAGATAAAGCTAAATAGCACCGCAAGGTTCTGAACAGAAAATCACAGGGTTGGTGTTGCACAGATTGCTGGATTATCTCTTTGAAAAAAATAATCGCACTTCAACTAACTTGGAGTTGATTTATTCAAAGAGATAATCCAGCAATCTGTGCAACACCAACCCTGTGATTTTCTGTTCAGAACCTTGCGGTGCTATTTAGCTTTATCTCTTATGCCGAATACTAACATGCAAAGTTACATGCTACAAAATTGTTTCCAATAAGGGTACAGGAGAAAAAGGGGTTGTGTTAAATTAATTGTAATGCAAATTAAACACGACCCCTTTCCTTCGTCAAAACCTAAGTAAGAGGATATTGCTATGCAAATAACTTTAGACCTGCCCGATGAAGTAGCCTTACGGGCGCAAGACGCCGGGCTACTGACAGTCGAGGCCCTACAAAAACTACTGGAAGATGCCTTGCGCCGCGCCGCCGGACGCAAACTGCTGTCAATGGCTGAAAGACTCCATGCCGCAGGAATTCCGCCCATGAACGAAGAAGAACTGGACGATCTGATTCATAAAGTACGCACCGAACGAAACAGCTAATGCGGGTGGTGCTTGATACGAATATCGTCGTCTCAGCCTTGGTATGGGGCGGTGTACCGTACCGCCTGCTGCAACTTGGCCAGACTGGTGATATTGAGATTGTAACTTCCCCGGTCTTGGTTGCGGAATTGGCTGATGTGCTGAACCGCTCTCATCTGACACCGCTCATTGCGGCACAGGGTATGTCGGCAATGGCCTTAGTCACACAGTACCAGCTCTTCACTCAATCCGTATCGCCACTGAGCGTACCCGCCGTTATTGCAGATGACCCGGACGACGATCAGGTTTTAGCCTGCGCAGTGGCAGGTCATGCCGATTTGATTGTGTCGGGCGACAAGCATTTACATAGCCTGGGAGGACAATATAACGGCATTCCCATTGTCAAAGCTGGCGAAGCAGTCAGGATTATTGAGGCGGGATAGCCCGGCAGCAAAAAATAACCGCACAGCCACTGGGTTGGAAATGCTTTTCTCTGTATTTTTAATAATCAATTCCGGCGGGAATACCTAACCGCTCACTAGTTAGTCGGGCGATAAAATGAAACAACTTAAAATGTGTTATGGAAAGACCCGTCCCCGTTTCTCTTCGCTAGGCCACATATAGTAAGCATTAAAGTGTTTTGGCTTGAAATAGAGTAGATTAAGCATGACAAATTAAAATGGATGAGAACTTATTAGCATTGATTTTATTTGTGTTTTTTGGGGTGCTACTGATTTTCCTTGTCAAATCTAATTTAAGAAAAAATTTTTTAAATGAGATCAAGGGTAAGTCGCTATTCACTGTGTTTTGTACTGTAACAAATTATTATGGAGTTTTTGCCTATGGCTCTTTTCTGTCGTTATTTTCAAAAAGAGTTTCATTTTATAATGAATATTTTGTTGTGGCTGGGGTTTCAAAAAAGAAATATTATTATTCTGATATTAAATATGTTTCATTTAGAAGAAGTTTTTTTTCTAAATCAATAGCTATTGGTTTCAATAATAGACACAGCTTAGTCTTGCATACAAAATATATAAATAACATAGAAACTATTCTAAAACCTAGAATACCAAAAACGCAATAACGAAATAGGAAAAAAGGGGTCGTGTTAAATTAATTGTTATGCAAACTAAACACGACCAGAATGATGCTTGCTTAAGAAAAATATCTTTATAATCCAATAACATGTGTTTGTAGGATGTGCCGGCGCAAGGAGGCGCATCGTTCGCGATTGATGCGCTTCACTGCATTCAGCACATCCTACTCAGGCAGGAAATAATTTGTTAAGTTATTGTTAATATCGATATTCTTCCCTTAAGAAAGTGCCATTAAAACACGTCCCCTTTTCCTGTAGTACGTTATATTGATTTAGTTTTTTGACTAGGCGACTAACCGTAGCATAACGAATGCCAGAATGATCTGCAATGGCCTTTTCTGTAGCCATCCGGTGGCTATATTTTTACCTGTCAAGGCTCGATAACTACTCGATGGTCAATCCTGCGTCTGCCTGACCATGCCAGGGCCCGTCGCTTGGATTACGCCTGGCGCCGGCGATCAATCGTATTGCGTCGCCGGCATCGAAAAAAACCTTATCAATTTAGGTAATAAATCTGGTATTCAAGGTATCCATTAGGTCGATCATGAACTCCATTTCTTCATCCTCGATTTTTTGCCATGCCTTGAAGCCAAGACTAGTCAAAACTCCGTTGCCTTTAGCATCCCGGTGCATATCCATCAGCACCGTCTGAATTTCGTCCCGTTGATTCTGTAATTTAGGACCCACCAGTAGCGCATGATGAATGACGCTAATCTGGCTTCTCACCAGAACTTTAAGCTGATTTTTAATCATGGCTGACAAATCATCATAAGCTGCAGCAAGAAAAACACCGGCATCGGCTTCGTCTTTCAGCAGATGTTTGGCCACTAATACATAATTGTCCGAATTGACGGAAACTATATTGCTTTCATCCAGGTTACCCGGTTCTAACATGATCATGCCTATCAACCTGACATCCGGATCTTCGGTAAAGGCCACTCTAACGCCAGGCATTAATTGGGCAACATCTGAGACATTGCTTGCTGTATTAACTGCAATGATCGCCTCATCGGATTCGCCTTCAGCTTTCACTAACGGTAAAAAGCCTTTTTCTCTGACCAGCATGGCGGCATCGAAAGGGTTAGCATAAATTAGATCAATCTTATCGGCCAGGATGGCTTCGTGAAGACTTTGGTAATGATTATACATCTCAAGATGTATCGCTTTGCCGGTTTGTTTCTGTAACCAGGTATTAAAAATATACCATCCGGAAAGACGATCCGGGGCAAAATCCGGGCTAACTGTAAACATGAAGGACATCAGAATCTCCTCATTTAAAAAAGAGTGGGGTATAGTTTGATGCAGTCATCAACTTTACTCCGGGAAGGTTTTCGGCGAACCGAAGTATAGCCAACCACTTTACCTGAGCGGACATTAGGAATCACCGTCGCATTCACCCAGTAATAGCCGCCGTCCTTACGCAAATTTTTCACGATGCCTTGCCATTTATCGCCCCGCAAGACCGTGTCCCACAACTCTTTGAAGGCGGCTGACGGCATATCCGGATGTCTAAGAATATAGTGTGGCGTTCCGATCAGCTCAGCCTCTTGATATCCGGACATTTCCACAAAAGCTTTATTGACGTGGCTAATAACGCCATCAAGTGTTGTGGTGGAAACGATTAACTTGCCGTCGGGATAAGGCGTTTCAACTTCGGTATAGAGAATTTTTCTAGAATGTCCATCGAAATACTCAAGCTTGGTTTCTTGATAATCTCCAATAATATCTTCTGCTTTCATATCAGCAATCATGATTTACTCCGCATTGCCTGTTGATGGTTTACAACATTTCAGAAATACTTTCCGCCGCACGTTTTACGTCCAGAAAAATCAACCCGAGTTTGGCATTGGGTTTAGCCAGCACCGTCAAAACCGCCTCATGTCCTGCATAAGTCATCAATACATAACCTTTAGCGCCTTTGATTAAAACTTGTTCCAAACCGCCGCGATTCAATTCCTGCGCTGTCCGGTCGCCTAAAGACAACATGGCTGCGCTCATCGCGCCGACACGATCTTCATCCATTCCGGACGGTAATACCGAAGCCATCATTAAACCATCTGTTGAAATAACACCGGAAGCTTCAATATCCGCTGAAGTTCCGTTCAACTCTGTCAAAACCGAGGTAAGCATATCTGCTTTCATATTTATCCCACTCTAATGTTAAAAAACAATCAACCCAAACAGTCAATTGCCCCTTTTTAAATAACGAATGACCAAAGTCCAAACTAAAGTGACAAACTCGGCCTGATTGAAATGCGGCACTCCTGAAATGGCCAGCACAAAGCGATGATCACCGATGAATAAAGGCCAACAACCGATTTGGCTGTTGCCAAAAGCATCGACAATAGCCCAGGCATGGCTGGTAATACCCATATTGTTGATCAGCAAACCGGAACGGCGTTTATGAACGGTGGCTAACTCAGCGCTAAGTGCAGACAGCTCTTCGGCCACCTCATGAGGAAATCCGCTGCAAACCAGGTAAAAACCTTGCTCATCTGCAAGCAGGACTTTGCCGTTTCCGGAGATTTTGTTCAGTAAATCCGGCAAAATTTCTTCTAACGCGCCTTGGGGTGACTGTATGACCTGATTAACTCCTTGCACCCAACCCAGTTGTTGATAATATTGCAATTGTTGCAAAGCTTTATCTTCATCCTCGATTTCCATCAGCGCTTGCAATTGAGCCATTGTCAATTCCGGCGTTTGTTCTTGAAGCAGCAATTTGGTCAAAAAACGGCGCGGCAAATCGGTTTCAAGGCCGGAAACGGCATAGTAAGCGCCGGCTGGGGTTGGATATAAATATAAACCGTCAATCAACTTGAATTTGGACATGACTTATTCCACCAAGCCTGGGTCCAGGGAGTACAACAGGGCTTGCACCAGTAACGACACATCGTTCTTTTCCCGCGCATCCACTGCAAAAACCGGCGGTTTTAAACCCACAGACTGTAAGTGGGTGTGATAATCATCTATAGTTGGCTTATTACTCAAATCCATCTGCGTCACACCAATGGCGACACTGGTGTTATGAATAAATTTGTTAAAGGCATCCAGAAAAAACTTCATATCCTGAAACGGGTCCGCCCGTGTGTTATCTAGTAATAAAATCAGGCCTATGCCGCCTACCGTTAAAATGTCCCACATAAAATCGAAGCGTTCTTGACCGGGTGTTCCGTAAAGATGAATTTTTTCGCCGCCAGCCAAATTCATCACCCCATAATCCATCGCTACCGTGGTCGAGGCTTTACGGTTTTTGGTCATATCGCTTGCCGCCGCATCAGTTTTAATGGGCGGAACGTCACTGATTGCGTTAATTGCTGTTGTTTTACCGGCGCCTACCGGCCCTGTAAAAATGATTTTGTATTGGCTCATCCAGTTTCCTTATCGCTTATTCAGCCCCGAGCAACTTACTTAAAATTTTATTTAACAAGCCTTTTTTAGGGGACTTCTTCAATACGGCTTCTACCTCTTCGCCGGCTGTTTCACTCCGGAGCTCGCATTGTTCAAGCCAACCGAGCATGAAACAGGCGCTAATAAACACAAAGACATATTGCGGTTTAATATTTAAAACGCCGGCAATTTCCATAGGCCGTTTCGGTGTTTGTACCAGTAATGCAGCAATGCGCAAGGCATCGGGGGTAATCACCAACCGGGTGAAATTCGGCCATCTTTTTAGATAGACCGGATTTTGGATATCCACTTCGACCGGAAACCGGCCTTTCGAAGTCCAAATCGACAATTTCCAGATAAATGCGTCCATATCCTGAAACTTGTCCAGCGCTCTTTCCGCTTTCTCTGTGGCTGTATCCACAGCCGATAAGGTCATGCTGCCGGCTAAGTCTTTAGTTAACTTGATGCCGGCAAATGTTCTAAGCTGTTTATCATCGGCATCAAGCCATATCTCCCTGTTTTCATCAAAAATATACAACGGCTTCCAAAAAGAATTTAACTTCAATACCCGGCTTTGCTGTTGCGCGGTTTTATAGGCGGATAATGTATAGCCCAGAAAAAACTGTCTTTTATCGAAGCTGGCAGAAAGCAATTGGGTTTTATCTTCAAAATCAACATCAATCAGCGTTCCCAGAAAAGCAGTAAATCCGCCTTCATTTAACTGTATGGCAGACTGATGTTTTGCTGTTTTCCGTCTTTCCTGATCATCAATATGTTTAACGCCTGCGGATTTCTTGGCATAGACATCGATAGCCACTTTTGTTGGCGTTTTTGCCGGAGTGTCTTTTGCCGTGTCAACCGGCATTCGAGTTAAGCTGTCAGAAACCTGGATGACGCCGGAAGCTGCTGATCGTTGTGCGGATAATGCCTTTATCCGCTCAATCACCTCGACCATTTGCGTGACGTTTATCGGTTTTTTGATAAAAAAAGTACCCTCAATCTGTAATCCTTGTAGCGATATCAAAATAATAGGTCTTTTCGGTGTAATAGCTTTTCTGGACTCTAAAATCTCTTTCGCCTTTGCATAATCGGCGTCGATCATATCAATTTCCGCCTCTGCCTCACCTACCACAACGGCCAGGCCTTGGCATGGCCCTTTAAGATACATCTCTATATTTTTACAACTTCGGTTATCCATACCATACAGGGCGATGCGTACAGGATTCGGGGGGCTTGTTTTTCTCATGATTGTCCTGCAAAGAAATGCGCTACCACCCGCCATTCATCGGCCAGTAATACATTTGATTCAGAAAAAACTTTATACAAAGCTTGGAATCGTTCATAGCTTTTGGTCGACCGATAAAGTTCCAACAAAGCCAGTTGTAGATCTTGTCTTTCAGGAGTGACTTTAAGCCCGGTTTCCAACACATCCATTGCCTGCTCAAGCTGGCTATATTCGATAAAATCGTTTGCCAGCGCCAAAAAGTCATGTTCCATCTTAACTTGCTGCACTTCCTCAACCAGTTCGTTTTGACCTATCCTTCCGGTAGTGAACAGAGAATAGCCATTTCCGAATGGTTCATAATGACCCTTTAAGGCTGCTTTCAACGCCAAAAGCTGTTTTTGATCCAGTTGCCGATAGCTGCCCCGTATCATTCGGAAACTAAGAGCATTTCCCTTGCCTTGCAAAACAATGATTAAATCCAATAAAGCGGCATAAAGCTGAGCTGACAGAGCTCGTTCGTAGCAAAAATGGATGCGCCGCAGATGAAATAACAAATTTCTTGGTTCCCTGCGAACTTTAAAGATGAGTGCATTAAGGGTTTGATCGTGATCCTCCGGATGGCCAAACTGAGCCAACTCGTTATCATGCCAAAATTGAGTTTCTTGCGGAAACTCATTCAAATCATCATAAACTAAAAATTGTGAGGAAAAAGAGGGCATTGGTTCCTTCCGTATTGATCGACAACTTTAAGATAGCAGCTACAATTGTCAATACAATCAAGTTTAATTGCCCATAATTTGATCCAGATCAATACATGTCTCTCAAGCTACCAAATGGCCGAACTTGTCCAGTTCCAAATCGAAACCACAAAAATCCTAAAATGTGAATTGGATTCAGAAAACCGGAAAACCGGAACAAGAGAAAACCGGAAGGAAAACCAGGGTCATATATGTTTTACCCCGTATGGCAAGAAAAATTCGTTCGTGACAAAAAGAATATTGCTCCTATCCGGCCTTCGGTAATAGGTATGCATAGCCAATCCTAAGATATACTTTAATGACAGTCCAATCCATTAAAACCAATCAATAGCCATCTAATGGTTTGACCGAACAGGGGTGATTACCGATTGATCTCCACAGATCAAAGTTATTTTCATCTGATTTTTAACTATGCCATTCTAGCGGATGATTATGGATAACCTTTCATTTCCAAATTTGCTTACTTATTGGTCCTCTTCCCAGGTTGAAGCGAACGTACTCATTTTGCTAAACACATTAGGCGGACTATTGTTGGGTACGATAGTCGGCTATGAACGCTCTTATCACGGAAGAGCTGCGGGCATTAGAACCTATGGTTTAGTGTGCATGGCTTCTTCCGGTTTAACTGCAATCGTTGGCTTTCCGCATTTCTGGTATGGTGGAGCCTTCCCTTTAGGCGTCATGACCGATCCAACCCGGGTTATCCAAGGCATTGTGACCGGGATCGGATTTTTGGGCGCGGGCGTCATCATGAAGGAAGGGTTTAACATCAGTGGATTGAGTACTGCCGCTTCAATCTGGACGTCATCGGTCATTGGCGTCATCTGTGGCTCCGGTTTTTATCTTGCCGCAATCATGATAACGTTAGTCGCATCGGCATCAATGATTTTGGGCGGATGGATTGAGAATTTGCTACCTTCTCGGCACGCAGCGGCGGTTATTTTGACGTTTGAACAAGGCTGTTCCCCTTCTGAACAGGATTTGAAGATGATGGCTGCTAGTTTGGGTTATCGCTTGGCGGAAGGATCAACTTCTATTTATTTTAAAGATGGGTGCACAGAGTGGCATGTTATATTTCTGGCGACAACCAGTAAACAGGTATCCATTCCAAATTTAGCCAATGGTTTATCTCAACATAAAGGCTTACATGCTTATCAGGTGGCGTTTGCTCGAAATTAAAAAACTCAGGATCTTATGGAAGCACTTTTAATTGGCTGGCTTAAAGAATACGGTTACATCATTTTATTCTTATGGAGCATACTGGAAGGAGAAATGGGCCTGGTTATCGCCGGCGTCATGACTCACACCGGCGAAATGAGCTACGCTATGTCGATTTTTGTAGCGGGACTAGGCGCTTTTACAGGTGATCAATTCTTTTTTTATATCGGACGATTTAATAGAAGATATATTCATAAAAAACTCCATAACCAGCGGCGCAAGATTGCAATTTCGTATTTGCTTTTAAGAAAATACGGCTGGCTTATTATTTTCTTTCAGCGCTATATGTATGGGTTACGGACCATCATTCCCATATCGATTGGCATTAGCAATTATTCGGCAAAAAAATTTGCCGCGATTAACCTGATTAGCGCATGGGTGTGGGCTACGGTTATCATTACGCCGGCTTATATTTATGGCAAAGAAATAATCAGCGTATTAGCCTACGCCAAGCAGCATTGGTATTTTGCGTTGCCGGTAGCGGCAGGATTATTTTATGGAATTCATGCTTATTTTCAAAAAATGGAACGGTATTTTTTGCAGAAACGGGAAAATCGTTCGCATACCTAATCCCTGAAGCCAAGCCATCGTTATACCGGGAGGCTGTCCCTCGCTACGGTTTCTATTGCCGGACAGCCCCCTCGGTTCCTTTTTGACTAGTATCAGCTACTTTCCTTAAACTCATCTCTAAGATCAGCTAAGTATTCTCGAAATTTGTCACCACTTCTATACGCATTTCCGGCTTTATCGATTTCCCAATCGGCCGATATATCTCCGGCGATTGCCTCGCATTCGTCTGAGGGCTCTTCGTTTAGGTTTTTATTTTGATTTTTATCCATGACGGATTCCCGATTAATTGATTAGAAAAAAATGGGCTACTGTTTATGTTTCCGGATAAAAATTTACCACGAATAGCGCTCAAGCTCAGTGCGCTAGCGTACATTCCGGTTTCCAGGTTCAATGTTCGCTAGCGAACCGACCGCGTTTAGTATTCCGAGTATGGTATTAAATAAGCGGGAAATCGGGCCGAATCCATTATCAACAAAAAACTAAGGCAGAGCCGAAAAAACCAAAAGTAAAGCCCAGGAAAGCCGATGATAATTGCGAATTAAGAAAGCCTGGGCACACCAGCCGGCTTAAAGGCCGTCGCCTACAAACTGCTTTAGACTCAATACCAAAGAGAGGCATCCAATGACACCCAAAAACATTATTCCAATCATTCTCATCCTGTCCGTGCCGGTTCTTGCTGCGTGCAGTTCCAGCAGTGGCGGCGGGTCATCGCGGCCAAGCGAGGTCAACGTCGTCGTACCGCCCAATAACAATGTGGTTGTGCCGCCTAATGGCACCGTCGTTGTTCCGCCCGGTAGCAGAGTCATCTCACCGTAAAATTTCGCACTGTTGTTCGGCGGCTTCGGCAACGCGATTCATGGCTTGATTCGAGAAGATCACGTTGTCGCCGGACACATTAAGCCCGGCATGATGTAGCGCGTCGGCCGTCCAGGTGTTGCAGGTATGGAACAGGTTATATTCGCTCTGCGCCGCGTAGAACAGTCCGGAAGGATTGCTGCTGTTTGCAACCACCTGCGGTTTTCCCGATTCATCCTTGGCTAGGTCTTGCCAGATATATGCCGACAGAGATCGGCCGCCATTCGGCGGCAAGAGAAGCGTGACGGTATTTTCGGGAGGATAAGCCTCTGCCGGAGTGACATTGAGCCCCACAACCTGAATCACCGCCGAACCGGGGAAGGGGCCGAGCACATACTCAGTCATTGCTTCTGGTGGCGCAATAAAAAAGGTCTTCTTGCCATAACCGAACATGATCACCCGGGCGCCGGGAAAGATTTCCCGGAAGAATGACATATTCTCGTCCAGTTCCTCTACGGGAATACCGATTTCAGCATGCCATCCCTGCCCAACAACATACACCACATCGCCTGTGACCGGCAGCGGGCAGGGATGCCGGGCATTAGAGCCGCATGCCGAAATTGCAAGACTAATCAACAAAAGACCCAAGTACTTCATTATTACCCTAGGAAATAGTTTGATTCTAGCCAAATACGGCAAAATTTGCCAAAAAACCGGTCAATGTTCGTTGACGCACTGACTGTAATCGATATTTCAAGTAAGTTAAAAGGCAAGTGAATAGGGCGAATAATTTATTCGCGATTCACTTAAACCATTTAAATAATTATTAGGAATTATCATGAACAAAGATCAAGTCAAAGGCAGAGTTGAAGAATCCAAGGGTAAAATCAAGGAAGTCGCCGGCAAGATTCTGGATGATCAAGATATCGAAAATGAAGGAAATCTGCAGAAAAATGTCGGTAAGCTGCAATCTGGCTTTGGCGACCTGAAAGAAAATATCAAGAAATCAAAATAATACCGGCCTTATGCCAATTCTGTTTTGCAGCTTATGTTGACATCAAGCAGGCAATAAAGGCTGGAAAAAGCGGCTCTGTTCTACCCTGTGAGTAGTATCGGTCTGATCTACTTTGCTCATAGGGTGTCTGTTGTGTTGAAACGAAAAACTTATCCCAAAACTTTGAGGTAGATAACTCGGATCAACGTTTTTTTAGAACCTAAAAAGCCTAAGGGGCTTTATTCAATCAGGAGCATGACTATGTCAATTGGAACAATATTACTTTTGGTGCTGGTTTTGATGCTGCTCGGCGTTATTCCTGTTTGGCCGCACAGCAGAGCTTGGGGTTACGGACCTAGCAGCGGGCTGGGGCTTATCCTGATCATCTTGCTGATCCTGGTGTTAACCGGCAGGTTGTAATGCTAAACATGAGCGTAATGTGCGGAGTTCCGGATGAGTGGGAAGCTTACACGTTCCCACTGCAAAAGCGGTCAACCTACGGTTTCTAGGATGATGGCTGATTGGGCTCATGACGCTTGGCTTGAGGGTATCTTAAATAATTGGGAAAAGGTTAAATCATGAGCAAACAAATCCACGTCAGCCATCCTTTATATAGTCTTTTGCCAGTCGAAATCGAGGGATTTGAAATCCTGGCCGAGCTGGCGCTAAATATGCGCTGGTCCTGGAATCACGCAACTGACGTTGTATGGCGGCAGCTCGATCATGAAATATGGGAAACCACCCATAACCCCTGGGTAGTGCTGCAAACTGTTTCCCGTGACCGGCTAGAGTGTTTACTTACCGATTCCGTTTTCCGCAAAAATGTTGACGATCTTCTTAAAAGCAGGCGCTTGGCTTTGGAGTCGCCGGCATGGTTCCAGAATCATCATACTCAAAGCCACTTAAGTTGCGTTGCCTATTTCAGCATGGAATTTATGTTGAGCGAATCTTTGCCCATCTATTCCGGCGGCTTGGGTAATGTGGCAGGCGACCAGTTAAAAGCCGCCAGTGATTTGGGCGTGCCGGTAGCCGGGGTAGGCTTGCTCTACCAACAAGGTTATTTTCGGCAAGTGATCGGTAAAAACGGTGAACAACAGGCTTTGTTCCCCTATAACGATCCCGGACAATTACCGATTGCGCCTTTACGGCAGGCAAATGGTGAATGGTTGCGTTTGGAAATCAGTTTGCCGGGTTATAAAGTATGGCTGCGTACCTGGCAGGTTGAGGTTGGCAGAGTCAAACTGTATTTGCTGGATAGTAATGATGCGGCTAATTATCCGGAACATAGAGGGATTACCAGTGAATTGTATGGCGGTGATGTTGAGTTGCGTCTGAAACAGGAATTATTGCTGGGGATAGGCGGATGGCGCTTGCTGAATGAACTGGGCATTAACCCGGAAGTGTGCCACTTGAATGAGGGGCATGCCGCCTTCGCCGTATTGGAGCGGGCCCTCTGTTATATGCATCTGACCGGGCAATCATTTGAAGAAGCGCTGAGTACGACTCGAGCAGGCAATCTGTTTACAACCCACACAGCAGTGGCCGCCGGTTTTGATTGTTTCGCCCCCGCCCTGATCGAGCAATATCTGGGCGGGTATGCCGAACACAAGCTCGGCATCACACTGCAGCAGTTGCTGGCCTTGGGGCGGCAAACAGCGCCCCCGGCCATGTTTTTTTTTTTTTTTTTTTTTTTTTTTTTTTTTTTTTTTTTTTTTTTTTTTTTTTTTTTTTTTTTTTTTTTTTTTTTTTTTTTTTTTTTTTTTTTAAAAAAAAA
>CAVUMJ010000006.1:0-8133 GCA_963741375.1 uncultured Pseudomonadota bacterium | reverse complement strand
TTTTACTAATCTATAGGCTATGCTAATTGCAAACATCAGGAGCCACAAATGTCTATAGGTAACGCCTCTCCAATCACCAATTTTAAATTACGGGTTTCACCCTGGTGGACAGACGCCTGCGTGGCTTTTCTGAATAATTTGTTTAAATGGTACCCTGCTGTTGCTGAGCAACCGTTAACGGTTCTGGAGTTTGGCGGCGGCAACTCGACTTTGTTTTTTCTGCAAAAAGGCTTTAAAACCATTACCGTTGAGAATGACGAGCAATTTATTAAGCTTTTGAGCGGATTTGCCATACAAAGCGGCTTAACCGTGCACTTAACCGATATTTTAAATTTTGACCGCAGCCATATAGACAAATTTGACCTGATTCTGGTCAAGGCCAATAACTATGATTCAACCGTCAAACTGGCTGAATGTCCTGAAATTGACGCCATTATCCGGGCTTACGACTGGACCATTATTGTCGATGACGGCATTGCCAGAAAGCAAGTTCTGGAAGGCATCCTTTCGGCTGAGTGTCAAGCCATCATTGTCCTGGATAATATCGAGTTTTGCGCTAACTGGGGACATTTGGACACCCCAAGCGCCAAACCCGATCTGATCAGAGTTTATCGGGAAATGTTGAGAAGCTCCGATTGGCGGCATTATATTTTCGAACAGAAGGAAGGCCGGGAAGGCCGCGGCGTTGCCGACATCAGCGGCTGGGAGTCGCCGCACCGCTGGGCGTCCGCCATTTTATGGCATCAACGTCACTTACTGGCTGAATTAATGATCACTCACCTGGGTTTTCCGGTCGTCAATACTCTGGGAATAAACAATGAGGATTTACAGACATTGGAAGCCAGATGTCCATTTGATTGGGAAAATGGCAAGTGGCTAAAAAATCATTTCCCGCCTGAACTGGACTTGAAACTGCAGCGAAAATTCGATTAATGCTTATCGGAAAGCGCCAAATCTCCTTAGCCCGTCACATTCCATCTTGATTTTGCACAAATTTTGTGCATAAATCTGAACCTGAAAATTTGATACGAAGTCCTAAATTTAACGACAAAACAGGCAATCAAATCAACCATCCTGAACCCGTATAGTGTTAGAGCCGTCAACTCTTAACATTTAAAAAACTTTCGCCAACAAAAATAATGATAAAGGGCGGTAAACATTGACTTATGAACGAAATCCACCTAAAAAACCTGGCGCAAACGGTTCCGGTTATTTAATTAATCGTATCCAAACCTTGTTTGTCAGCATGCTGCGTATCTGGACGATACCGATAGTGCTGATGCTGAGTGTTGCTTCAGGTTTTACCACCTTTTATGGCTTATCGCATTTCATCACACCCTGGATAGCGGTGGTGATCACTATCGCAATCCAGTCTATTATTGTGATTTGTTCGCTGGAAATGGCCAGCATGCATTGGCGCGCCAACCGGGTGCGCTATTTTTCGGTCGTGGTGTCTTTAGCCATTGCCCTTACCGCCTCGGTCACTTTCTCTTATTTCAAATTTTACGAAATATCGGAAAAGGAAAGTCTGCATATCAATCGTCTCCATGACATCAGACAGGAAATCAAAACCTATCTCGATAAGGTGCTTGGCGTCAAAAGCCGGATAATGCAACTGCAAAAACAGGAACTTGAACAAGCCATGCAGGAATCGACCCAGGCTTATTTCGGCACCCATGCGCAAATTGCCGATGCGCAAAAGAATCATGTTGGTGAAGGACCTTTCTGGCGGCATTACCATCAAATCTACCTGGAAAAAAAACAACTATTCGCCCAAAGGGAACAGTGGTTTCCTGAAATTGATAAAAGTATCCGCAATCTACAGGAAAGCTTGAATAATCTGGATGTTAACGATAAACCGGATCAGGCTTATGCGGAATTGCTAAAAAACTTTCAGGACATCCAGCTATTGATCAGCCGTCTCAGCGAAACCATGCCGGACGCCGCTTTGCCGGACACCCCCATGTTAATGACCTATAGGCAGTTTGTGGAAGATGTCAAACCTTCCTTCTTGATGTACAACCAATTTTCCTGGTTTGCGTTTTCCTGTGCGGCAATGGTGGATTTTTTTACCGTCCTGCTGTCCTACAGGCTTGAGTTTTCCGCACCCGGGCCATTGACCCCACGAGAGGAAGAATTAGTATTCGAGTGCCTAAGGCGTTTTACCGAATTCCGCATCAATCAAAACGACGAACTGGAAATGGTCATCGAAAAAACCGAACTTGAAAAAGCCAGACGCTATTCGGATTGGGCCAGAATGTTTATGGTCGGGTTATTGTTAAGCCGGGGATTTTTGAGAAAAGTCGACAACAGAACGGTTGAATTTGCCCCAAACTTATATCCGCTGATTGCAGAAAAGATGGCCAACAAGATTGCCATGCTTAAAGCCACATCCATTCAGGAAGCAAGCGAATGACTCACACTGATGACGATCTTTCCCGCTGGCTTGCCGATGACATGTTATTTGCAGAGCAGCCGGAGAGTGCTGAAAACTGGGCGGCCGGCTTCGATCCGGATAGACAACTGGTCTACATCAAGCTGGGGCCGTTTAAAATTGTCTATCTGCGTCCGCAAAAGTTTACCAAGCGTTTCTACCACAAGCTATATCCGCTGAAAATCGAAACCTGGCCGTATCGAAAACAACTTAGTCTGTTCAACAATTTTTGCACCATTGAAATTGTCCTGGATATACGCTACCAGGCAACGCTGAACTATGTCCAAAAAAATCTGGAATTGCTGCCGGATATTAATCAGCATATCAAACACAGCTATGCCGATTATCTTGATGAAATAGTCGACCGGGAATTGAAAGATCTGGGCGACGGCAAATGGGTGCAGACCGGCTTAGCGGCAAACGAAAACAAAATCGCCATCTCTATCAGCGAGTTGTTGGCGATGCAACTGATTCAAAGTCAGGCGGTGTGCAATTTGATCGTGAAATTTGCAGATTTCCCTCTGGTGGAACCCGGCCAAAATAATGTTTATTTAAATGTTTTGAAAAAATCCTTTGAATTGACCGATCAAAACAACCGCGAAATCAGCCGTCAGCAACGCTTGTTAGAAAAGCAAAAATTATTGGAAAAACAACAGAAACTTGAACACCTGCAACAAATAGCCGAGCTGGAAGTGCAAGCCCAAGCCTTGGAGGCGGAAAAAACCCACCGCTTACTGGCCGAAAAACAGGCGCAGCTTATCGAGCAACTGGCGATAGAAAAAAGAATTTTTGTGGAACAACTCCAGCATGACACCCAATTAAAGGAAATGCAGCTTGAAAGCGAGTTGCGGATTCAAAAACTTCAAAAACAGCTTTTGCAGAGTGAAGCGTTTATCGAAAAACCAGTTATTAATGCTTCAGCCGGCTCAGTCAAATAGATCATGTTCATGGAAAACATTTAATCATCTACCTGATTAGCAAGCCTAACCGCGTGGGCATTATCATGCCCACCCTACTCCTAATCAAAAAATTCGGACATTTGTATGCCAAGCGGCATGAAGTCAATATAATAGTCCTTTGGGGGCAAATCTCATCCACAGGAGTAATGAATGAATCATGATTTCTGGCATCAACGCTGGCAACAAGATCAAATCGGCTTTCATAGTCAGGAAATTAATGCGCATTTGCAACGCTTCTGGCCTATATTAGCGGTCACGCCAGGTAGCCGTGTGTTTGTACCCTTATGCGGCAAGAGTAACGATATGCTATGGCTATTGGCTCAAGGACATCAAGTTGCCGGAGTCGAATTAAGCCCCATGGCGGTGGATGCGTTTTTTTCGGAAAATAACTTGCACCCCAATATTCGTCAGCAAAATAACTTTTTAATCTACGAGATTGATGGACTGCAAATATTTTGCGGTGATTTTTTTGCGCTATCTTCAGCCGGCCTCGGCCAAATTGACGCAGTTTATGATCGTGCCGCATTGGTGGCCATGCCGCCGGAAATGCGCATTGAGTATGTGTCGCACCTTTCTAAATTGCTGGAGCCGGGCCTGAAAATTCTGCTGGTCAGCTTCGATTATCCTCAACTTGAAATGCCGGGGCCGCCATTCAGCGTACCGAATGAAGAAATAGAAATGTTGTTTCATAACTGGTGTTCTATCGATCTGCTGACAACTGAAGACGCACTTGAGCACGAATTGAGGTTTAAGCAACGCGGACTCACCAGCATGAATGAGCAGGTTTACCAGCTAGTTGTTTATTAAATAAAGGTCACTCTCAGTGTGATGCTGGAACGGCTGAAATAATCAAGGCTGTAGGATGTGCTGAACAGAGTGAAGCGTAGGCCGCGATTGATGCGCTTCGCTACCGCTCAGCACATCCTACGCTGAAAAAAGTTAACCATTTGGACTGGATAAGCTTATAAGTCTTTGCCCAATAATCAATACATGCTGATCGGCAATTAAAGTTTCAAGAATCTTAACACGACTCAAATTCCGGTTATTTGGCTCTTAGAACACATATCAGGAACAGCTCTTGGCCATTACCGCGAACACACGGCCATTTTTTCTTATTCATGACCATCACTACATTTATTTATACACTTCTCGCCGATTGCCGATCTTAACGACCAGGATGCGCAAAACGCCGTCTTGTATTTCACAAATCAAGCGATAATCGCCCACACGATAGCGCCACAGACCGCCAAGCGGCCCGGTCAGCGCTTTACCGGCACTACGCGGATTCTCGATCACCGCCAACCTTTGCCGCAGGAATTTCGTAATCCTCTTGGCCTCATCTTTATCGAGCTTGGCAAGCTGCTTTCTTGCTGTTTCAGACAGCTCAATCTTCCAAACCAAGCGACTTCTCCACTTCATCTAGCGTATATACGCGCTCTTCACCTTTCCGAACCCGTTCAAGTACATCAGCGGCTAAGTAGTAATCTTCCATATCATCAAGGCCTTTCTCGATGATCTCACGCAGATAAAACGCTTTGGTGCGGCCTGTTTGTCCGGCCAAGTAGTCAAGCCGTTTCTCAAGGTCAGGCGCAAGTCGAATTGAAGTAGCCATTTTCTGACTCCTGCTAAGTTTGAATATATGTATTCACTATATCACAAACATGTGCCTGGGAAGTAAGCTTAAATTAACTCAATATAGGCTTCTTCAACACTTCCATGTTTTAGAGAAATTTGATGATGCAAAACCTGATTGTTTGGCCCTAAGCAAAATACAATCAGTATTGGCAAGCCATCAGTCGATTGAAGCCCGCATGTACCGGGAGTACACAAGCAATGGCCTGTTTATTGCCGGTAATAATGAGTTCCTGCTCTTCATCCATCAGTATATCCAGCTTCCCTAGACTACTACGCATTTCTCTAATATTTAAATGTTTCATGACATTTACCAAGGTTCCGTGCCACATAGAGCAAAATTGTAGCACACGTTTATTTGCAAAGACTTCAGCGTTTCTGTAGCGACATAATGAACCAACCAGCCAACCAGATGTAGGTCTTGTATCACAAAAATATGTCAATGCAAGACCTAATGGAATGGTCTACCCCACTTCCTAAACGGCCTCAAGTGGGCCATGATGTAATTTTCTAAACAACATCAAAACAGAAGTGAGATAAACCGTGAAACATAATAACGTAACGAACGAACTTGGCGAATTAAAAGTGTTAGGCATTGATTTGGCAAAACAAAGTTTTCAACTGCATGGTGTTGATGAGCATGGACTTGAAGCGTGCGGCGGTGCGCACTATTGGGTAAGAGAGTTGACTAAGCTCGGTCATAATGTGCGGATGATTGCCCTACAGTTTGTGAAACCTTACGTCAAATCCAACAAAAATGACGCTGTGGATGCCGAAGCGATCTGTGAAGCCGTACAACGCCCCAGTATGCGTTTTGTTCCAACCAAAAGCATAGAGCAGCAAGACATGCAAAGCCTGCACCGTATCCGTAGCCAGTTGGTCGCCAGACGAACGGCCCAGGCCAATCAGGTTAGAGGATTGCTATCAGAGTATGGATTAATCATCCCGGTCGGGATCAGTCATGTCAGGAAAGCTTTACCGAGTATTCTGAAAAATGCTGATAATGCCTTGACCGCACTATTCAGAGAATTGCTCTGTGAACTGTACGAAGAGTTGGTTCACTTAGACAAACGTATCCAGGTACTGGAACAAAAATTGGTGAAGCTCAGCGTCAATAATGAAGATTGCCAGCGCCTGTTGACGATACCCGGTATCGGCTTACTCACGGCAACCGCCTTAATAGCCGCCATAGCAGATATATCAGTCTTTAAAAATGGCCGTGAATTGGCCGCGTGGTTAGGCCTGGTGCCTAAGCAGCACTCTACCGGTGGCAAGCAGACGCTACTGGGCATCAGCAAACGAGGCGATAGTTATTTACGTACGCTGCTGATTCATGGTGGACGATCAGTCGTCCGTGTAGCGCACCAGCATGAAAACAAACGAAACCGCTGGATCGGTGATCTAAAACAAAGGCGCGGCGAAAACATTTCCAATGTCGCGGTGGCGAACAAAAATGCGCGGATTGTCTGGGCTTTACTAACCCGTAAAGAAAACTATAAAGCAGCGTAGGCCTAGCCAATGCCAAGAAAAATGCTTTATTTTAAGCACGCAATAGGGGCGTTGCCCCTAGCCGTGCGGCTTACCCCACCCTCGCCGGGAGGCAGGGGCCGGAGCTTCCGGCCCCTGAAAAGGGTAGGCCGGTTGCGGGCCAATCAAGGACTACTCGACGCAAGCGTCTGCGTTCCTCCTTGACTGACCCGCAACCGGCATCGAAAACACCGAAGATGATTGATTTAAATGGTAACAAGGAACGTAACTTACAACGAATTGCGTGGATAAAATTCAAGTGATGGCAAAAAAGGTAACACCTGCATTCCTATGAACCTGATGGTGCCAGGGGCTCTTTAGAAGCCGAAGACCTGATGAGGTGGGAGTGCGCGGATTCCATATATGGTACCTTTTTTAGGTACGCATGGATAAATACCAGGTGTTGATTATTGATGATATTGGTAGTGTTAAAAAAACAGATGCAGAAACTCAGGTGTTGTTTGAGTTCATTGCTCATCGTTATGGAAGTGGGAGCTTGATCATTACCTCCTATCAGCCTTTCAGCCAATGGAATCAGATTTGTTCAGACACCTTGATGACCGTGGCGGCGATTGACCGAATTATCCATCATACAACCATTATTGAAATAGAAGGAGAAAGTTACCGGAAAAAACAGAGCCCAATGAAATAAATCATTTTTTTCAACCAAAACCAGCCAGGATAATTATCGTCAACCAGTCAAGATAGTAGTCAGCCCCAACAAATAGATCCATATAAACAAGTACCCGGTACTTTTGTACCAGTACAAAAGACCTATTTGTAGAGACGATTTTTTTCGCTACGATAAACCAACACTTGAGAAAAACTCTTTTCTACAAACCCTACTCAAATTGTTATTTTTTACTTACCTGAGGTTTACAACTCAAATCTGGTTGGCCTTACAAAACAGTAATATTTCTAAGTTACTTTTTTAAGATTATTTGGAGAGCACATGAAATTAACTAAAATTTTTATTAGATTTTTTATATTTTGGTCTTTTGGACTGGTAGTTGTACAAGCGGAAGTCGGTGATAGCTGTTTAAGAAGTGCTGATTGTGAAGATGGAGAACATTGTGTGCAAAAACAGTGTGCATTACGTGGTAACAGCAACCCTAATGTGAATCCCGGAAATAATAACGGTCTTAATGCTTCCTCAGGTTGCCCAGGACTGCCTCCTGGATACTCACTAACATGTCAATTTACCAGTGGACCAAGGGCTGGACAGATTCAGAGTTTTTGCGGTTACTCTGGCGCGCGTCCGTCACCTATTGGTGGGCCTTGTACTGATGGTTCAAGCAGTTGGGGCGTTGCGCAATAATACAATTTAAAATAATTAACTTTTATCTTACAAGCTAGTCGATATTTATTACCAACTTACGAAAATGAACGAGTTAATTAGTTTAATTTTTATTGGCATCCTGTTTGAAAGAATCATCATTATTATCGCTGCTTCTGTTTGTATTTATTTCGGATGGCGGGCATTTTTATATACAAATGACAACCAGGGTAAGCCAGCATCAAATTCAAATAGTGAAGCAATAATTAAGTTACAGGGTATTAGTTTTGCATTTAAACGAATAG
>CAVUMJ010000005.1:0-8687 GCA_963741375.1 uncultured Pseudomonadota bacterium | reverse complement strand
GTCTGGGTGCGCTAATTGCTATTTTCAGTAAATTGATCAAACAGTTTAATAGTCACAAATCTATCTCTTTGCCTGATAAATAACAATTGATTACAAAATTTACAGCCCGTTTGTGTTTTATTTAAATATATGCCTGCTGAAACTTTTGGTTTTACCGGCTTATTTCTTAGCGCTTTTATTTCTTCCACCATAGCGCCTGGGGGCTCTGAAGTAGTTCTCGCTTATATGATAAACCAAGCCTATGCTGCTCCCGGATTGCTTGTATTAATTGCTACTATTGGCAATACTTTAGGCGCTTTAACAACTTGGGGGCTAGGCACGTTAACTTCAAGGAAATATCCGTGCGAAACATTGCTTAGCAAACAAAGGCAACTATCTTTACAAACAATTAGAAAATGGGGCGCGTGGATATTGTTTTTTTCCTGGCTGCCAATTATTGGAGATGGTTTTTGTTTTGCAGCAGGCTGGTTAAAACTGTCGTTATTATCATCTTTACTAGCAATTTTTATTGGTAAAGCTTTGCGTTATTTTGTTATAGTTTACGCTCTGTCATAATATCATTTTGTTCGCTTTGACTGGCCTTAATATGGGTTATCGCTTTTTTCCAAACTTCCCCTCTAATAATTGCACTGCGGAACACAAAGTTCGTGATTACAAAATCGCTATTTTTACTTTTGTCACTGTCACTATTTGTTTAAGTCTTGATGGTTTTGCTCCACTGGAAACTCAATACTTGCTTGCTGCTTTTGGCTGGGTTTTTCTGTTTGCATTTCTGCGCAGGGAATGTCTTCATATTCGCTCACAGGTAGCAGTGGCAATTTTATTTGCCGTTACCGGTGAATATTTTGCCTCCATTTACATGCAAGGCTATATCTACCGATTTTCCAATATTCCAGCTTACGTTCCTGCCGGTCATGGCTTGGTTTATTTAACGGCTGTAGCCCTTGGCCGCTCCGGTTTTTTTCAACAACATGCTCGTTACATTGCTTTTTTTGTTGTCTGCATATGTGGCATCTGGAGTATTTTAGGAATTAGCGGTTTTTTGCAACGAATTGATTTGATAGGAGCGATATTATATTTAGTTTTTATGCTTTATTTATTTAAAGGTCGTTCGCCTATGGTATATCTTGGCGCTTTCTTTATCACCTCATGGCTCGAGATTGTTGGAACCACTGCCGGCACCTGGGCGTGGGCGGTGATTGATCCTGCCTCTAAGTTACCGCAAGGCAACCCTCCTAGCGGTGTTGCTGCCTGGTATTGTCTTGTTGACGCTGTTGCCATTTCCGGCGCTCCTTTAGTTTTGCAATCCTTTCATAAAACTTCCGGTTTCTTACGTAGGCAATACAGTATATTTTATAAATAAGTTCTTTTTAACTGAACAATACTAATAATCATTTTTGGTATTTACCTTAGCTTTCAGGCTTACCATTCTTTATAGTGGCGCCTATCATTGAATAATCTGCCAATTTTAATGGTTTTAAACTATTATTTTGTTTTTTGGTTAAAATATACCGTATAGATTTTTTAGTAGCTTTATTATCCTCTAATTGATTCATATCTAATTTTCTTTCTTGCCCATTTTTTACCTTTATAGCCATGGAAAAAACCTACTCCCCTCACTTAATTGAACAACGTTGGTATCAAATTTGGGAAGAAAACGGCTATTTTGCTTCCAAACCTGATGGCGAATCTTATTGCATTATGATTCCACCTCCTAATGTAACTGGAAGCTTGCATATGGGACATGCTTTTCAGGATACGATCATGGATGCTTTGATTCGTTATCACAGAATGCTTGGGTTTAACACTTTATGGCAACCTGGTACCGATCATGCCGGAATTGCTACCCAAATGGTCGTCGAACGCTTGATCAATGCTGAAGGCAAAAACCGCTATGACTACGGTCGCAATGCGTTTATTGATAAAATTTGGGAATGGAAAGAACAATCCGGTAATACTATCACTCGTCAACTTCGCCGTATGGGTTCATCTCTTGATTGGGATAAAGAACGTTTTACAATGGATGAGGGCATGTCTGCCGCTGTACAGGAAGTTTTTATTCAACTTTATAATGAAGATCTTATCTACCGCGGCAAGCGACTGGTTAATTGGGATCCGATTCTTCATACTGCTGTTTCTGATCTTGAGGTTCTTTCTGAAGAAGAAAGTGGTTTTATGTGGTATATCCGTTATCCGCTTTCCAATAAAACCGGTCATCTTCTTGTGGCAACTACCCGACCTGAAACTTTATTAGGTGATGCTGCTGTCGCTATCCACCCTGATGATGCTCGTTACAAACACTTGCTTGGTGAATTTCTCGAACTACCGCTTACCGGCCGGTTGATTCCTATTATTGCTGACGAGTATGTCGACCCAGATTTTGGTACCGGTTGCGTTAAAATTACTCCTGCCCACGACTTTAATGATTATGATGTATGGAATCGGCATAAACATATTTCTGCTTTATCTGACCTGCCTTATGGTGGATTGATTAATGTTTTTACTGCTGACGCGACTATACGTGACAACGACGACACTTTTAATTTAATTCCTGAAGCTTATATCGGTTTAGATCGCTTTGAAGCTCGCAAACTAATTGTAACCACTTTGGATGGCATTAATCTTTTAGATAAGATCGCTGAACATAAACTTATGGTTCCGCGCGGTGACCGCACCGGAGCGGTTATTGAGCCGCTTTTGACCAATCAATGGTATGTAAAAATTAAACCTCTTGCCGATCCGGCAATTCATGCTGTTGAAACTGGTAAAATCAAATTTGTACCGGATAACTGGAAAAATACCTATTTTGAATGGATGCGTAATATTCAAGATTGGTGTATTTCCAGACAGATCTGGTGGGGACACAGAATTCCCGCCTGGTACGACGAACTCGGCAATATTTACGTTGGAAAATCTGAACTTGATATACGCCGTCAGCACGGACTTTCATCTGAAACTATTTTAATTCAGGACGAGGACGTGCTCGATACATGGTTTTCTTCTGCTTTATGGCCTTTTTCTACACTGGGCTGGCCAGCACAAACTGCTGAACTTAATTGTCATTATCCGACTTCCGTTCTAGTAACCGGTTTTGATATTATTTTTTTCTGGGTAGCCAGAATGATTATGATGGGTCTTAAATTTCAAGGTGAAGTTCCATTTCGTGAAGTTTATATCCATGGATTAGTTCGGGATGCTGATGGACAAAAAATGTCTAAATCCAAAGGCAATGTACTTGACCCTATTGATATTATTGATGGTATTGATCTTGACTCCTTAATACAAAAACGAACTTCCGGCATGATGCAACCGCATCTAGCTGTTAAAATTGAAACTGCAACCCGTAAGCAATATCCGGATGGCATACCTTCTTTTGGCACCGATGCCTTACGGTTTACTTTTGCATCTCTTGCATCTACTGGCCGAGATATTCGTTTTGATTTAGCCCGTACTGAAGGTTATAGGAATTTTTGCAACAAACTTTGGAATGCAGCGCGTTACGTATTATTGAATACTGAAGATCAACAGCTTAGTTTTAATACAAGCGATTTATGCTATTCACAAGCTGATCTTTGGATTATTTCACGCTTAAATCAAACTATTGCCATTACAACTGAAGCATTTTCCAATTACAGGTTCGATCTTGCTGCTCAAGCAATTTATGATTTTACCTGGAACGAATATTGCGATTGGTATCTTGAGCTAGCTAAAATTTCTTTACAAAGCAACGAACAAAACCTAGTTTTTGCCACCAGGTTAACCTTAATTACAGTATTGGAAAATATTCTGCGTCTAGCTCATCCGATTATCCCTTTTATTACCGAAGAGATCTGGCAAAGAGTTGCACCTTTAGCAGGCATTTCCGCACCAACTATTATGCTTCAACCTTACCCTGTCTTTAATGAAACACTAATTAACCCTGCGGCTATAACTCAGATAAACTGGCTGATGTCTTTTCTCCTTGGCATTCGTCGCATTCGAGGTGAAATGAATATTTCCCCCGGCAAACTGCTTTCGATTTTACTGCAGAATGGTTCGGATTTAGATCGTGTTTATTTGGAAACTAATCTTAATTATCTTTTAAAATTTGGCCGAATCGATCATATAGATTGGCTTGAACCGATTCAAACCCCACCCGAATCCGCAATTTGTTTGGTAGGAGAGCTTAAGATTTTAATTCCAATAGCAGGGGTGATTGATAAAGATGCAGAACTTGCCAGATTGGATAAAGAAATTTCGCGTATTCAAAAAGATTTAGATAGAATAAAGGGCAAGCTTGATAATGAATCTTTTGTTAGTAAAGCCCCTATTGAAGTTATTGAAAAAGAACGCGAAAAGCTGGCTGAATCTCAATCTAGTTTAATTAGTCTTTCTGAGCAATTCCAAAAAATTAAATCCCTTTAACTTTTTCGCTTCTGATTTTACTGTATAAGTCTGAATAGTAAATTTTAATTAATATTTTATTGACAATAAACCCATTGGCCCTTGCTTTATGTATCAGGCGACTATTCTTCAAAATCAGCTTAAAGGCTAGCAACATTTAGTTCTTTTTATTTTCTTTCCTTTCTTCCGTACTACTTACCATATCTGACATACAAGTCACTAAACTTTCCGCATAGTTTGCATGTGCATCTGCTAATGCTTTTGCTGAGCCAAATTCTTTCCTTAATTCTTCCAAGGTTTTCTTAGGATCACTGGAATCGTTTAATTTCAGCATTTTTGTATAGTTTTTGTACGCTGTTAGTCTATCCGGATCAAAAGGAAACGCGCCCGGCATATTTTCTGACGTGGATTTAACAATACAGTCTGTGATCCTATCCGGCTCTATTTTGTAATCCTTTATATCTTTATCAGCTTTCATTTGCTCACTGACTGTAGCTTCATATTCATTTTTTTCTGCACAGCCATTAATTAGTAAAATGAGCACTACGATAATTATTTTTTTCATATCTTACAAATTATATATCAACAGTTTTAAGCCTTTCAGCATTAAATTTTAATTCTGACTAATTTCTAAAAAAAACCCCCACTACCTTACGGTAGCAGGGGCTCTTATATCCTTATACTAAGCTAAATGCTCAGTATACTTTCATTAGATGAAAGTTGGGATTAATGGAGCATCAATTGTTACCAATTGACGATTACCTTTAGCATCCCAGAAGAATAACAGACCAGCGAAACGGCTATCTGGATCGTAGATCAAGTCAGCTAAACGATATACTTCCCAAGCTGCATCAGATGCTGTAACTTCAACAGTACGTGACTCACCTGGAGCCAATGGGCTGTTGTCGCTAACAGACAAACCTTCTTCAGCCAACAAGTCATCAGGATAGTTTGTTTCGTCTACATGAACAGCTGGATCCAGGAATCTAACACCTGCTGTATTGAACTCGCCCAAACGAACTGGTGAATCACCGTTGTTAGTCAGGGTTAAGGTCATTTGCATAGCACGGCCTGGAACACGGTATGTTGCATCATCAACTTTAACAGAAACTGTAGCTTCCGGCATTTGATAAGGTTTCATACCACGCAACAAACCTGCTTGCAAAGGTGTAGTTACAGGATATTTATCGTTAGTTGAAGCCATTGAACCAGCAACTAATACGATAGTACCAATACCGAACAAGATACCAACTTTTCTGTCAGCTGCAGAGATCAAAGTGTTTGCTTTGCCTGAACTAACTGCGATATGGCGTGGAACGAAGATTGGGCCTTTGATCCAGTAGATCAACCAAGCCAAACCAATCGCATACCATAAAGCATGCCAGAAATAAATGTTATCCAGTGAATAAGTTTCCAGATCAATTGTTTGACCTGTTAAAGTAGTTACTGGGTTAACGAAGTCAGACATAGAACCGGTAATGGTTACCCATTTGCCAGGGCCAATGATTGGACCACCGCCTTTTACGTTCATCATAGAATGTACGTGCCAGTCACCTGGACGACGTGCTTTCAACAATACTTTAAACTCATAGACTTCGCCTAATTCCAAAGATACTGAACGTGGAACCAATTGACCACCAATCCAAGAACCTGCACGAATAAATACAGGACCTGGGATACCAATGTTCAAAAACGAAATTTCTGGTTTATCAACAGTTTCAGGCCATCCTGCGAATACCAGGAATTTACCGGAAATTGTCATTGTTTCATTGACAGGAACTTCTTCTTTTGACCAGTTCAAATCAAACCAGTGAATAGTACGCATACGCATGAAAGCCGCTTGCGATTTTTCACCATGAGCTGAAGCTGTTGGAGCATAGAACATCGCTGCTGTCATCGTGATCAGCAGTGCGACAAAGGACAGTTTTGCAACTTTGTCTTTTATTATTTTCATATTCCCTCCTCTATCACTAGAGAATTTTGTAATTAAGATCTTCCGGCTGTACTGCATGCCGAATGTCGTTTTTCATTCCAAACTTCTTTTTTACTTAGGAAGCGTCATCGGAGATGAAATCAGTTTTTGCAAACCATCTGCCGAAGAAATGCCACAAGAAGTAAATGATGATAGAAACGAACCCAGAGAAGAACGCTGATACTGGAGCAACGTCTTTACCGAAGGTTCTTAATGTACCTTTCTCTACCATACGGATGTACTCAGGAGTACCTGTACGTACATAGTGATAACCTTGCAAGTCAGCCAGAGTCATCATCATGCCATTGTATTCAACTGGCACGTGTAATGGAGCAATGATTGGCCAGTTACCTGGGTAGAACAACAAACCGTATGCCAAACCACCAATAACAGCGGTCAGAGTCATACTGTTACCCAACAGCAATACCACGTCAAGTACGATAGCGCCTGGGATCAGGTTAGATGGGAAGCAGATATTAACTGGGAAATATGTCCAACCCCAGAAGTTCATATATCTGTTAATCCATTCACCCAACAACAGTGCTAATACTGAAATAGTTGCGCCTAATGGCAGTCTGTATCTCCACCACAAGCAAGCTTGCACAGCGGCAGGGAATGTAATAGAAACGATAGGTGCTACGGTTACCCATAGACGTCTATCTTTCCAGTCAGTCCAGAAGTCCCAGTCGCCACCAGTCAACATATAGTGAATGTGGTAGCCACCCAGAACCGCAGTGAACAGTGTAAAAAGAATCATCCAGTCGAACGTACGGGAAACTTGTACCGCTTCCGCACGTGAACGTACAGCTGATTGAGATGCGCTCATTAGCTTACCTCCTAAAGAATTAAAATTATATTTTTTTGACTTCTCTCTTATCCTGCTCCACTATCGCAGAGCAGGAAAGGAGATAGTATTTTACTTTTATGAATTTGGATTATGCCAAATCTTTTTTCAGCAATTTGGTAATTGCCATTACTTCAGTGTTCACAACACCCATTATAGCCAGAGCTGCCCAACCAAAGAATACGAAACCGTAATGCAATGGAGCAACAAACAACTCTTCCATAAACCAGAATGTGTGACCCCATTCATTCAATCCCACGTTTGGCAGAATCATGAATGGACCGATAACCGCAATCAGATACATCAGATGCAAACCTTGTTGATAGGTTGGCAGTCTGGTTTTAGCATACATGAAAGCAGCAGAACCAGTGATGATATAGATTGGGTATGACAGATAGAACTCAATGATGTGACTTGGAGTAAAGTCAGTATCACGTACGATGGTTTGGTGCCATGTACCGTCTTGCTCTGTGAAATAAGAAGCACCCCAGTAGATAGCCCAGCCGTAGCTTACCAGCCAAACCCAATGAGTAAAGTGTCTTCTCAACTCTTCACGTGGAGTGATGGACATCACTTTACGGTCGCGAGTTTTCCAGATATAACCGTTGATACCTGCGAACAAAAGAACTTCAAGAACCAGTTCAATGTACAGCATGTTCATCCAGTATGTTTCGAACTCTGGTGCAAATGAGTCCAGACCGGCTGACCAGCCATAGACACCTTCATACCAACGGATGAATGAATAGAAAGTTAAATAGAGCAGAATGCTCAATGTTAAATTTCTTTTATTTAAAAGCGGTGCCTCCGCAGCATCAGTTTTAACTGATTCAGTTGTAGCAGCCATTTCTACCTCCTAAAAGATTATATAAATTCCCGATTTTTGCGGGAGTTCTTTATTTTCCTTAGTTAAAACCCTTCATGTGGTTCATACCGCACCCAGGACACCACCTTCCTTGGAGGCACTAGTCAGTCTACCAGCAAGAAAGCTCTTGTCAAGATAATTATTCAAATTTTAATCGCCTGTTTTTACCTTTTTGAAAACATTCTTAATGTCCATACATTTACGCAATTTTGCTGAGGATGTGTTAACGAATAATTTTTGTCTGCAACTATTTTTTTGCATTTTATTGAATGATTTCACTAATGATTTCGAGGACCTTTTCAGCCGGTAACTCGTCAAGACAGGCGCTATAGCTTTGTCTATTTCTTTCACAACCTTCTTGCTGGCAAGGTACACAAGAGTTTTTTGAAGCGCCTTGCAGCAAATAAACATTGTTAACGTATTGTGTTCCGACTGAAGCAAAAGGATTGACATCATGATCATAACCAAATGGCCAAGGCCCCCATCTGGCTGGATCTGTCGGACCGTAAATTGCCACCGTCAAGACGCCTGTAGCTGCTGCAAGATGAGTAATACCCGTATCTACGCCGATATAAATGGCTGCATGCTCTATCAATGCTGCAACTTGCCCCAGATTTAACATGCCG
>CAVUMJ010000004.1:0-11753 GCA_963741375.1 uncultured Pseudomonadota bacterium | reverse complement strand
ATTGCCACCATTGCTATAGTGCATGATTACCTTGGGATCTGTTAGGCTTGCACAATCACGTCGAAGGCGCTTGTGATGATTTTGCCGAGTGCATCAGGTTGTGCTCCATGGTCAATTCAAAGGATAGCATAGCTACATATGGGCAAGCAATCGGCAGCATCAGAGATGATGATCCTTGCCACATCCTCGTCGAGCGCAGTGCTCGCCGAGTTGGAGAGCCGTTGATCCCAGACCCGAATCCGAAGCGGAAAGATTTAATCCGAACGATGCCGCGGACTACAGGCTACTTCTTCAGGCCAAGTTGAGGACAGCACCGTCGCCGAATGCTCGTGGACGTCCTGCAGTTGCTGGAGGCCAACGCCCTCCTCCTCCTCCTCCTCCTCGGCCATCGAGCTGAAAGATATTGTCAAAGGTGGTATCAAAGAACGGTTTATGGAACTTCGCAAGATGGGCATTAAAACCATCATGATTACCGGAGACAACAGATTAACCGCTGCGGCTATTGCCGCAGAAGCCGGCGTAGACGACTTTTTGGCCGAAGCTACTCCGGAAGCCAAGTTGACATTGATACGTCAGCATCAGACGGATGGACGGTTGGTTGCCATGACAGGTGATGGAACCAATGATGCGCCTGCACTTGCCCAAGCTGATGTAGCTGTCGCCATGAACAGTGGCACCCAAGCAGCCAAGGAAGCCGGTAATATGGTGGATCTTGATTCCAATCCGACCAAGCTGATCGAGATAGTCGAAACCGGAAAACAAATGTTGATGACTCGTGGGGCGCTGACTACTTTTAGTATTGCTAATGACGTAGCCAAGTATTTCGCTATTATTCCGGCGGCTTTTGCTACGACTTATCCGGCCTTGAACGTATTAAATGTGATGGGATTGGCTACGCCTGCCAGCGCGATTTTGTCGGCAGTGATATTCAATGCTCTGGTGATTATTGCGCTTATTCCTTTAGCCCTTAAAGGCATTAGCTACAAACCTATCGGCGCCGAAAAATTATTGCAAAATAATTTAGTGATTTACGGTATCGGTGGCTTGATTGTGCCGTTTATTGGGATTAAAGCAATTGATTTGATGCTGGTTGCTATGCACATGGTATAGCCCCTGGATTTAAAGACAATATTACGAATCGCAGTTGTTTTTTTGTTTAAGAACGCTAAATAATTTTCAAAGGTAAAATTATGTCTACATATTTTAAACCCGCATTGGTGATGCTATTAATGTTTACGCTATTAACCGGGGTTATTTATCCGGCTGTTGTGACAACATTGGGGCAACTTATTTTTCCAAGCCAGGCCAACGGCAGTTTGATTAATGGTAAACAAGGTGAGCCGGTTGGCTCGGCTTTGATAGGTCAAACTTTCAGTGAGCCAAAATATTTTTGGAGCAGGCCATCCGCTACTTCACCATATAGTTATAACGCATCCGCATCGAGCGGTTCTAATCTTGGGCCGACCAATCCGGCGCTTAGCGATGCCGTTGCGGCAAGAATTCAGGCGCTTAAGGATGCCGATCCGCAAAATCATGCCCCAGTCCCTGTTGATTTAATCACTGCATCAGCTAGCGGGCTTGATCCGCATATTAGTCCGGCTGCAGCTGAATATCAGATAAAACGCATTGCCAAAATTCGTCACATTGAAGAAAGCAAATTGCGCATATTGGTTAATACCTACACAGAAAGCAGACAGTGGTTTGTGTTGGGGGAACCCAGAGTCAATGTTTTGAAACTAAATTTGGCGCTGGATGGCGAAAATCAACCATAAGCTGAGCTTTTTGGAATTTTTCCAGACTGTTATACCATACGATTTATATGCCGCAGCAAGAATCAATTAAAATTTAAAAACTTATGAATACGTTAGCTGATTTCCAAAATGCAATTCAATGGGGAAATAACCTGAGAATTGATCTTTTTAAGTCTAAAAATCTGGGATATTTAGTTCTACTTTCCGTTTTAATCACTTTCGTGATAGGTCTGTTGCTTTTTATCATAGATCCTAATATCCATACCCCGCAGGATGGTGTTTGGTCGGCATGGGTAACAATGACCCATGTGGGGTTTGGCGATGTGGTGCCTGTTTCCTTTTTTGGAAGACTGATTGCCGCAGGTTTAATTTTATTAGGGCTGGTATTTTTTTCCTTGTTTACCGCGCTGGTGTCTGTGACCTTGATAGGTAGAAATTTTGAAGCTCTGGGAGGCAGCGTGAAATTTCTTGAAGAGAATGCCGGCAATCTTTCTAGCGGGGAGGACAAGATACTTGCAGAGTTAGCCAGACTTCATCAGCGTCTGGATGAGCTGGAAGCCAAGAATGATGTTGGCAAAACCGGTTGATTAACGAACTCGCGGCAAATTCGCTCATTCATTGTCATATTTGGTAATGCAATGATTCTGATTGTCGCAAATGACTGAACTTTTAATGGGTTTGCTGACTGCGGTGTTCTGTGGCTGTGGGTTTTCATCCGTACGCTCAATTGCCTTGACAGAATTAGTCTTGTCTTTATCCAGAAACTCTTTATTTAATGTCAGCTTTAAAGTGTCGACTGTTTGAGTTATTTTAAAATATTTTAAAGTATTCATGCCAATTAACACTTCCGATAAATTTGAATTGACGTGAGCATCAATATTATTGATTTCAAAAATACCAAATTTCAGGCTTTTAATTTTAGTGGATTTGCCAAAAACTTTGCCTCCGGCTGTTTTAATCTCTACCTGAGGACCCAAGGGTAAACCGGCTTTTCTGGCCAACTTCATTGGGATAGTGGTTTTGGTGGCGCCCGTGTCAATCATAAAAGGCATGGAAATATTATTAATCGATATGGTTCCTCTAAAGTGGCCGGCGTCGTCTGCATGATAAACCAATTCATCGGACTGATCAGGCTGATCGGATTGGTCAGTTTCATCTGCAGAGCTTGCCTGCATTAAAGAATATTCCGGCAAGTTTTTTGATACTAGTTGATTCTTTATCAACATACTGAAAGCAAATAATGAAATACAGAGTATGAAAATCGGATACATTGATTCAGTATTAGGTAAAGTAAAAAGTTTTTGGTTTGATTTATCCGCATGCTTATGGTTCATGCCGGCAAAACTAAAGTCTTATCATTCCGATTATTTAGCAACTCGAAATTCGTATTGATCAGTAAATTATGGTACAGATTTGATAATTATCCTAGAAACCGCAGTTGACAGATATTTGCTCCTGCACTATCTGCATACTCCACGTCTATGTGGATATCCTAGCAGTGGCGCCTGATTTAAATTGATTAGCTTATGATTGCGGTAAAACTAGTCTGCAGGTAGTGGTTCAGTTTGAATTAAAGTCAATTGTCACGATTTACCTTGATGGTTGGTATCCGCCAGTTTTGGAAACCGCGAATATTTGTCCGGGGACGCTGCAAGCACATCCCTGTAAGCTTTGCGCCGGAATCCCTTCCGGCGAAACCCCGGCCAAACACTCCCGATTCCCAAAACTTCTGTTATCTCTATCAAAAAAATCTCAAACTGAACCACTACCAGTCTGCAAGGTGTTGTCGTATGATTTTAATTAAGTGGTATAATTTTCTCCGAAAACATTTTTTCCGTCGGTTTTAATCAGCATTTTCTCCTTACCTGAATTTTTTCAGTTGGGTTTCTCCGCTCAAAATTTTTCATCGAAGTTTGTAGGCATCCTGCCAATTGTCGATGATGCCGCTGTATTCTTATCGCAATATACTGAATATCATGAATCGAATAATCAAATGGAAATGGCTGCTTGTTGCTCCCTGGATAGGTGTGTTGATGACTTTGGCATTTTCCCCCTTCGATTATAGTTACGCGGCATTACCGGCCTTAATGTTTCTTTATCTGGCCTGTTCCAAAGTTAGTCCCGGACAGGCTTTTTGGATTGCATATCTATTTGGCCTAGGTCTGTTTGGTTCCGGGATCTGGTGGGTGTATGTCAGCATCCACGATTTTGGCGGTGCAGATGCCATTAGCGCTGGTTTGTTGGCGATGCTATTGATTGGTCTTTGGTCGATTTTTCCAGCGATCTGCGGATATGGGTTAAATAAACTCATGATCGCACCTTTCGTCTGGTTGCGCATAGCTCTAAGTGGTTTGCTATGGGTTGCAGTGGAATATTTTCGAGGATACTGGTTATTAAATGGTTTTCCCTGGTTACAAATAGCCTATAGCCAAATTTCTACGCCTTTGGCAGGTTATGCACCGTTATCCGGAGTTTACGGGGTGGGTTTTTTGCTGGCTGTATCGGCTTTTGTGTTGGCCGAAATAGTCAATCGGCAATTAAAGCCCGGTTTGGCGTTGATATTTTTGATTTTGGTTTGGGGCGGCGGCGGTTTGCTTAGAACTGTGCAATGGACGCAAGCCATAGGCGGGCCGATTAAAATCACCCTGATACAAGGGAATGTCAGTCAAGGCATTAAATGGTTGCCGGAACAAAGGCTGAATACCATGCGCTTATATCAGCAACTGACTGCCGAACATTGGGACTCCAACGTGATTATTTGGCCGGAAACGGCAATACCGGCATTCCTGTCTCAAGTCAAAGAGTTTTATCTCGACCCCCTTGAGGAAACTGCCCTGCAGCATCAGGTTGATTTGGTGGTGAGTTTACCTACAGGCGGCGAAAACGATCAATACTTTAATAGTGTTTTGACTTTAGATAAAACCCAGCGAATGTATCATAAGAATCATTTATTGCCGTTTGGAGAATATCTGCCACTGCAACCGTTATCAGGTTGGATATTGGAATTGATCAACATTCCATTGGGCGATTTTACCGCCGGAGCAGACAGGCAGCCATTGCTAAAGGCAGGCGGTTTTGCTTTTATTACCACTATCTGTTACGAAGATGTGTTTGGTGAACAGGTAAGTAGGCAAGTAGGTGAGGCGGCATATCTGGTTAATGTCACCAATGACGCCTGGTTTGGCAAAACTTCCCAGCCTTATCAACACATGCAGATGTCGCAGATGCGGGCGCTGGAGACCGGACGATATCTGGTCAGAGCTACCAACACCGGCCTAACCGGTTTTGTTGGTCCGGATGGCCGTATCATCAAACAAGCGCCGATTTTTGTCACTACCACCTTAACGGAAAATATCCTGCCTATGGCTGGCATGACACCCTACGCCAGATTTGGTGATAATGCCGTGTTTTTATTGCTAATCTTTTTGGTATTAATTTTGTTTGGCTTTCAAAAATTGAAGAAAACAGCTGATTATTAATAGTTGCATAAGTTTTCGCATTAAGCGAATAACAAGAAATGGTCATGCTTATAGGTTATTGGTATCCCCCGGCCTTGGAAACCGGTGGTATTTGTCAAAGGACGCCGCAAGTACATCCATGCTGGCAAAACCTTTGCCGAATACCCTCTATTCCCAAGACCTCTGCCAAGGCGCCTCCTAAAGGCAAAACTTTTGAAACAATTAATAGTTATTTTCAAGAGTAGGGAAGACTTTGTTACCTCTTCGGTCACAATTTGCTAGTTACCGGCATACTGCTGTTAGAATTTTCGCATATTATGGAGCCTGGGGATTCATAAAATTACATTTTATAAATCACAATTCAGCTATAATTTGAGCTATAGCAAATATCGTTATGACTCATGAAGTGGAATTGGCAAAAACCTGAATGGCCTAATTTTAGTTACCAACCGTCTCAACTCGACGAGTACGAAAAGCGTTTGCTCTTCAATACGGGATTATCGTTCGGGGCATTTAAACACGTCAGTGAGGATGACAAACGACTGTTGACCGTTGAGTTAATCAGCAACGAGGCATTAAAAACCTCCGAAATTGAAGGCGAATATTTGAATCGTGATAGCCTTCAATCTTCGATTTGCCGGCAGTTTGGCTTGACGACTGCCGATCACCGGAAAATTTCTCCAGCCGAACAAGGTATCGCGGAGATGATGGTGGATTTATATCGTAGTTTTGATGCAGAACTGAGTCATGAAAGCTTGTTCATCTGGCATTCCATGCTGACATATGGGCGAACCGATCTCAAAGACATAGGCCGATACCGAACCCACCCCGAGCCCATGCAGATTGTTTCCGGTCCAATATATGCGCCTCATATTCACTTTGAAGCGCCTCCATCAACGCAAATGTCTGATGAAATGGAACGATTCATCAACTGGTTTAACAATACCGGACCCCGTGGGCGAACACCTTTGCCGGCTTTAGCCCGGGCCGGCATCGCCCATTTATATTTTGTTTGTATTCATCCCTTCGAAGATGGCAACGGTCGTATTGGTCGGGCCGTTGTTGAAAAAGCACTGGCGCAATGCTTGGGACAACCTACCCTAATCGCAATTGCCTATACCATTGCAAGGAATAAAAAAGCTTATTATGCTGCTTTGGAAAAATCCAACCGGCAAAATGAAATCACTGACTGGTTACGGTATTTTGCAGAAACGATACTGACTGCCCAAACATACACCCAAAACTGGATAGAGTTTCTGATTAAGAAAGCCCGCCTATTTGATCGACTGCGCGGCGAGTTAAATCCGCGTCAAGAAAAAGTCTTGGTTCGTCTTTGCCGGGAGGGACCGGAAGGATTTACCGGCGGCCTCAGCGCAGAAAAATATATCAACATCACAGGCACCCCCAGAGCAACGGTCACTCGCGATTTGCAGGATCTAGTCAGCAAAGGTGCTTTAGTAAGAATGGGCGAAAGGAAACATACACGTTACCATCTAAACCTTGATAATCTTGGTTAGTCTGGGTATCGAATGAATTCGACACCCCATCAATCTCATTCCGCTGACAATCCGTTGGAAAGGCTTCGGTTCAATTGAGCGGGATATCTATGTCCTTTAGCAATTTCCTCCTATTCTACGAATTTTTTGTTGCATTCTTAAGGCTAATCGCCACTTGTTCAATAATAGTTTGCCAATTACCGGCTTCCTGCTGCCGGAATATCCGCATATTAGGGTACCAGGGCGAGTCTTCCCGGTTTAATAACCAGCGCCAACAGCCGTCAAACCTGGAAAGTAACCAAACCGGCTTTCCCATGGCGCCTGCCAAATGCGCAACTGAAGTATCAACACTTATTATCAAATCCAGTTGCGAAATCAAGCCGGCGGTTTCCGTATAATCGACTAAATGACTAGTATGGTCGATGATGTTTTGATTTTGTTGATAATCTTGGCTAATTTGCAAACTAAAAAACTCTATGTCCGCCAGTTCAAATAATGGCGATAGTTGAGATACAAGCAGGCTACGGCTGCCATCAACATCGGCGGATGGGTTCCTGGCCCAAGTTAAGCCGACTCTCAGCAAGTGATGCGTCCCCAGGCGGTTTTGCCATTGCCTAGCCAAATATTTATCAGCCCAAAGATATGGTATTGGGGCAGGGATGTTGTCCAAATCGCTGCCAAACATCAATGGCAAACTCATCAGTGGGCAATGCCGGTCAAAATCCGGCAATGTTTCGCCAACGGCGATGACATCTGCAATAGCTTCAAAACACTGTGACATTAAAGTTTTTAAGGCAGGCTGACATTCAAAGATGATTCTGCTGCAGCCAAGAGCATGCAGGAGTTTAATATACCGGCAAAACTGAAGGGTGTCGCCAAATCCCTGTTCGCTATACACAAATAAGCTCAGATTTTGCAAGTTTTCGCCTCGCCATCCGGGCTGGTGAAAATGTCTTTTCATTTCATGCAAGCTGGCTTTGCTACGCCAACGCCATTCATATTCCTGCCAACCTTGAGCAAAATCGGCATTTAATAATAGGGTAAGCGAGTACGATGCATGTAAATCGGCATCCTCCGGTTTGATTGCCAATGCTTGACGGTAATAGTGTATAGACTCATTAATGCGCTGGGTTTTCATAGCCAGATAAGCCAGGTTTTTCAAGGCGTCAAGATGATCCGGACAAAACTCCAGCGTATGCTGATAATTAATTATGGCTAATTCATATTGATTTTGAGATTGTTGGGTTACGCCTAAATTGTAAAATGCTTCAGGGTAATCAGGCTGTAAAATCAATGCCTGTTGAAAACAGGCAATTGCGCTATTCTGATCGCCATTTTGAAAATATGCACAACCTAGATTGGTGTATGAAACTGCACAATCCGGTTTAAGGCGAACAATATAAGCAAAGCATTTTATGGATTGATTGCCGTGACCCATGTTTAACCAGGACATGGCAGCCTGATAATGGGCTTTAATGGGATTGGCGGCTAGTAATTCAATATAGCGAAAGTGAATATCAGCCTGTTTGTGGTTGTCCAGTTGTTTAAGGATATTTGCCAGGTTTAAATGAATTTCACTAGACTCAGGGCAAAGATCAAGGGCTTGATAAAAAGCTTCTATTGCTTCAGGGTAATGTTGCGCCAATTTGTAGGCAATACCCAAATTATGATAAAACTCGGTTCGGTGGCCTTGCAAAGTAATGGCCTGCTGCAAAAAATCGATTGCTTCAAAATAATTCTGACTTTGAATGGCGACTACACCCAACAGATGCAATGCCTCAACATTTTTTGGCTCAACTGCTAATATTTTTAAGAACAATTTTTTGGCATCGACCAGTTTATCCGTTTCCAGATAATTGACAGCCTGTCTAAAAAATTCAGCAATGTCTGATTTTTGCATTGTTCGGGTTTAAAAGCACAATGGGGAGTGGTATTATCCCGAAATCCTCCGTTGACCGCTCAACAAAGTCAACAAATATGCTGCGTGCTCAGCATTTTCCGATTACATTCCGCCAGATTTGCAATTTCTCCTGAAAGCTCATTGCCGCATGCGCAGGGCTGCTGGATGGTAAGCGTTGTAATTGCAAAAACTCTGTATTAATGACAGGCAGGACATGTTTTCTAAATGCCTGCTCAGCGGTTGCGCCGTTGAAAAATACTCGCCTGATTTGGCAGTGACCGGCGAAAAAACCTGAAAAATCGTTGACTATCATGGATGATTTTTCGATATCGGCATCAAGACTGCTTGTGCGGTAACAAGATTTTAAAACATCCCATAAGGCAATATTGTTATCCTGCAAAATTCGGATGCGTCTTGAATATTCCAGTTGAGGATAAGCCCCGGTTAATTCTCCCATTATCGGCCAGAACAAATTTCTGGGGTGGGCGTAATATTGATTGGCGGCAAGTGACGCTTTGCCTGGCATGCTGCCTAGTATCAGAATTTTGGCTGTCGGACTGGTGATAGGTGGGAAACTGTATATTTCCATGCTATTAACGAATTAATTAGCGCCGGAACGACGCAATTCATAAAACTCTTTAACGAATTCGTCGAATTTTTTAGCTTCAATGGCTGAGCGTATATTGTGCATCAGCTCCAGATAGTAATGCAGATTATGTATGGTATTTAGTCTGGAACCCAGCATTTCCTTGCATTTATCCAAATGTTTTAAATAAGCCCGGCTATAGTTGCGGCAGGTATAACACTGGCAATTTTCGTCTAAAGGGCGAGTGTCAAACTGATACTGGTTATTACGGATTTTGATGACGCCGTGGCGGGTAAACAAGTGGCCATTTCGGGCGTTGCGGGTAGGCATCACGCAATCAAACATGTCTACGCCGCGTCTGACGCCTTCTACCAAATCTTCCGGTGTGCCGACGCCCATCAAATATCTGGGTTTGTTTACCGGCATATTTTGATGAATCGCATCCAGGGTTGCCAGCATTTCCGCTTTTGGCTCTCCAACCGAAAGCCCGCCTATAGCGTAACCGTCAAAGCCTATGTGTTGTAAACCGTTGATGGATTCTTGTCTTAATTGCGGAAACATGCCGCCTTGCACAATGCCGAACAGTGCCGCCGGATTGCCTGCATGAGCGCGCTTGCTGCGTTCCGCCCAGCGTAAAGACAAGCGCATGGAATCGGCAGCTTCCTGAAAGCTGGCGGGATAGGGAGTGCACTCGTCAAAAATCATGACGATGTCGGAACCCAAGTCTCTTTGCACCTGCATTGATTCTTCCGGCCCCATGAAGATTTTGCCGCCATTGACAGGCGACTTAAAAGTCACGCCTTGTTCGGTGATTTTGCGTAATGCCCCCAGACTAAAAACCTGAAATCCGCCGGAATCCGTCAAAATCGGTTTTTGCCAGCGCATAAAGTCATGCAAATCCCCGTGAGCTTTTACGACATCCATGCCGGGTCTCAGCATAAGATGAAAAGTATTGCCTAAAATGATCTGTGCGCCTAGTTCCGACAATTCATCAGGACTTAGCGATTTAACCGCGCCATAAGTGCCAACCGGCATGAACATCGGGGTTTCCACCACGCCGCGGGCAAATGTCAATCTGGCTCTGCGGGCGTAACCATCAGTATTTTTGATGTTAAATTCCATCTGGGCTAAGAAATCAAAAAAGCCTGGAATTATCCGGCGTTTTGGATCAATACGCCAGCTAAAACTTGGTTATGAATTTTATGCAGGCAGGAAAAAGGCAGTTTTGCTATTGGTTAAAGCCATGAGCTTGGAGTGTATAGCCGGCAAGTTTGGCAGCGACGTTGCCGGCAGGAAAGTGAGGTGTTCTGTGTCCACTGACTGGCTTACCGATCTCGGAATCGGCAAAAAGTCGATAACTTAAACTACCGGCTAATTATTAACCTGCAGGTTGTTAACAGCCATTAATAATGCTGTTATTTGTGAATTTCGATATGCAGCGCTCTGTATTCTTCAGTCAGTTTATGGGTTGGCGCATAGTGAATTAAAGGCTGAGAATCGGAATGCGATTCTCTGACTTTCACAGAAGTGGAAATTTTACTTTCCAGAACCGGTAAACCTTCTGCAATTAGCTCGTCAACCAGTTGACGCGGCAAATTAGCTTGTTTTTGGTATTGATTGACCACAATGCCTTCAATTTCCAGATTTTGATTATGGTCCGCCTTTACTTCGGAAATGGCGCGCATCAATGTGTATAAAGCTTCGCGGGCGAAAGTGTCGCAGTCAAAAGGAATCAAACATCTTTCTGCAGCTATCAGAGCGGATTGACTGTAAAAATTTAATACTGGCGGGGTGTCGATGTAAATATGATCAAATCCTTCCAGTTTTTCCAGAGCTTCGCGCAGTTTGAAGATTTTGTAACGGGATTCCAGGCGGCTTTGCAAAGCTTCCAATTCAGGGTGAGAAGGAATGACATAAAGATTGGGGAAAGGTGTTTCGTGTATGGCCGATTCCAGGCCTTCTTTTCCACCGCCGATACGAACCCTGGCCCCTACTTTGCCGCTCCCGCATCCTTCAGCACTTCTTCCGCGTAGTAGTTGGTGATTTTGGCGTCGTCGCGCAGGCTCTCGAAATACGCCGCTTTCAATAATTGTTCCCGCCGGTCGCGCAATTGCTGGCGGATCGCCTGCTGCACCCGCGGATCGTTCAAATCCCTTTGGCCCGCCGGCTCTTTCGCGATCAACTTCACGATCAGGTATGCGCTAGGTTGACGGTTGGCCGGGTTGATCATGGGAATCACCGGCGTGTATTGCCCCGGCTTGAGTTTCATCACCGCGTCGCGGATTGACGCATCGGCGCTCTTCAGCGCCGATTCGGGGGCCATCCCCAAATCGCCGCCATTGTTGCTGGTCTCCGGGTCCTCGGAATAACTCATGGCCAGCGTGGCGAAGTCGTCGCCGCTATCGAGGCGGTTGGCGATCATCTGGATTTTCTTGCGCGCCTCGGCATCGTTCTGCGCCTTGCTGTTCTGCAAATTGCGCACCTTGGCGTTGGCCTCGCCCGATACCATGATTTTCGCCAGATGATACTGGGCTTCGATCAGGTTGAATTCCGACTTGTGCT
>CAVUMJ010000003.1:0-7140 GCA_963741375.1 uncultured Pseudomonadota bacterium | reverse complement strand
GCTCTTCCAGCATCACTACAAATTCATCTCCCCCCAGACGCGCCACTGTGTCGCTTTCGCGCACACAGCTTGTCAGGCGTAGAGCAACTTGCTGTAATAATAAATCACCCACTATATGACCAAGCGTGTCGTTAACATTCTTGAAATTATCCAGATCGATGAAAAGCAAGGCGCCTTTATTTTTACAGCGAGCGCTTGAAACCAATGCCTGACCTAGCCTATCTTGCAACAAACGGCGATTAGCCAAATGTGTAAGCGGATCGTAAAATGCCAGATTCAAAATTTGTTCTTCCGCCGTCTTTCGGTCCGTAATATCAAGATGCGATCCGATATAATGGGTGACAACCCCATCGATGTCTTTAACAGCGCTTATCGTGAGCCATTTTGGATAAATTTCACCATTTTTACGTCGATCCCAGACTTCGCCCTGCCATTTTCCATTTAGGTTGATGGACTTCCACATGGCGCGATAAAATTCTTGGTTATGGAGACCGGATTTGAACAGGCGAGGCGTTTGGCCCACGGCTTCTTCCATTGAATAGCCGGTGATCTCGGTGAAAGCATGGTTAACTCGCAAAATGACGCTATTGGCGTCAGTGATCACCATTCCTTCCTGGGAGTCAAAAGCTGCGGCGGCGACGCGCAGTTCATTCTCGGTATGTTTACGAAAGGAAATGTCGCGCAAAATAGCGGTGTACATGACTTTACCTGAGACGGTAACCCTAGATATGGATGCTTCAAAAGGAAACTCCTCTCCATTAGCGCGCAAGGCGTAAGATGAGCCAAGCGTATTCATAGTACGAGCAGAAATACCCGTCTTGCCGAAATCAACGACATACTTTCCATGACAGCGGCGGAATCTGATTGGAATTAGCATATCAAGGTGTTGGCCAATAATGCCGTCGGCAGAGTAGCCGAACATCTGCTCGGCGGCATGGTTGAAAATGATGATATTCTGATTCTCATCGGTAGACACGATCGCGTCCATCGCCGCGTCAATGAGGCCATTAAGGCGAGCCTGTTGATCCTGTATTTTTTGCTCTGCGAGCTTGCGTTGGGTGATGTCTCGCACCACGCCCATATAATGGCGTACCCCATTAATATCGAAACAGCCGAAACTAATTTCTACCGGAAAGGTAGAGCCGTCTTTGCGGCGTTGGGCGCCTTGTAGTATGAAGGATTGGTTAGGCTGAATACGGCTCCAGGCATCCTGAGCTAGCTCCAGGTTGAAATCGGTTTCCACGTCGAACACGCTCATGTCCGACAATTCCTCACGGCTGTAGCCGAGACTTATGCATGCTTTAGTGTTGAAATCAATGAATCGGCCTTGAAAGTCATGAACAAACAGCGCGTCGGCCGCCTGTTCTACATAGGCTCGAAAACGAGCCTCGCTTTCCTTCAGTTCCTCACTAAGTTCCTTAATAGGGTTTATCGGAAACTCTGCCATAACGCTGTTTGTATATTTCTTGTTGATTAAAACAAATCGATTTCGCCGTCACTGGTCGAAAGGTCATAGCCTTGTTTCTCCTCAAGTGTTTCGATAAGAGATTGAAGCTTGATTGATTAAAATAATACGATATCGCCAGTTTCAACCGGCGTATGCAGTTCGAAATGTTGTTTTTCATCAATGATTTTATCCATTAGATCGGCAACCTCTCGGCTAGCCTCTTCAACGGATTTAAAATTATCAATGATGGCGCACTGGATATTGGATGAGATTTGCCAATCTTCGTAGAGGAGTTGCATTGCTTGATTCATATGCTGGTGGGTGCGCTCATGCGGCAAATCGATTTTTGCATAAGAAGGAAGGTGTCCATATTGCTGACCACCGACTCCGGAATGGTACCATTGGCCTAATTTACACGCATGATGGCCAATCGACACCTCTTTGGCTTCTGTGGAATCCGCACCCATCTCAACCGCTCTATAGCCTTTTTGGATGTACACCATTTGATTGACTTTTGCCAATGCTACTTCGCCGATCATTTGCGCATAAACCACTCGGCTATACGATTCCATTGAAATATTACTCACGCGCTTAATATTTTTCTCGAAATCACTGATAGCGGCTTTCGATTCATCCGTCATGCTTGCCATACTTACCGTATCATCCACAATGGCGTTACTTGCTATGCTGAATTTTGCTATCGTGTCCCCAATTTTAGCGGTTGCATTTTTGGTATTTTCAGCCAGTTTTCTAACTTCATCAGCCACTACAGAAAATCCACGGCCATGCTCGCCGGCTCTGGCGGCCTCAATAGCGGCATTTAATGCGAGTAAATTAGTTTGATCGGCGATTTTGGTTATCAATAAAGTGACATCAGTAATTTCTTTACTACTTTGGCTTAACTCCATTGATGAATCTTTCAATGTTTCAATTTTAGAAATAATGGTTGTTAATTTTTCAATGACAGCCATTAATACTAAGCTGCTTTCCGAGGCAATGTTAGATGCGTCTTTAGTAACGCTTTCAACTTGTCTCATTATGCACGTCATAGCCGATAAATCTTCCTCATTTCGTTTTAAGCTTTTTAATAGATTGACCGTCTTCATTTGCCCTAGTTGAGCAAACAGCGATTCTTTTAAGTTATTAAGATAATTTTTGTGCATTATCTCTAATGAAACATTGATAAAGCATAGATTGTCAGCAAATAATCCTTTAATACCCATAGGCTGAGGTTTTCTAAAAAAACGGTTTTGTTCGGCCGCCACAAAACAGCTCGACACCTCTCGCATATAGGTTTCCACTTGATCTAACGCGCTGTTAAAACACCGGGCAAGCGGAGCCAGTTCAGCGTTAGGTGGAATTTTGGTAATTCTACATTCCAACTGTCCGTTTTCAACCTGTTTTGCCAAATTACATAATGAGTCGACTAAATAATGTTCCTTTTTTGATTGCTGCCAAAATAGCAGAATCACTATAAATCCTAAGCTGTCCGGCACAAGATGTAGCCAGACAACACCTTCCATAAAGAACGAGGCGATAGACTCGGTAATGATTAATACCATAATAATTGATATCGTGTTTTTACCACTAAATAGAAAGAATAAAGTCACGATAATCCTGCTCAGTCGTTTGATTGGTTTTTTGTAATACGGCAATACCAGCTTGAGTAGCTTCCGTACGTCCGACACGATTTTCAGCAGCTAACATTTCTTTATAGAGGGGTTCGATGATTTGTAGTTTAGCCTTGTCGGGCTTGCGCCGGACTGAAAAGAATCCGATTATTTCTTTACTATTGGTTTTATAGCTCGGTGTAACAGTGGCGAATACCCAATAAAATGAGCCGTCATGACTCATGTTTTTGAGATATCCCATAAACTCGTCACCACCCTTGATTGTCTGCCATAGCAAGGCAAATACAGCGCGCGGCATATCCGGATGGCGAATAATATTATGTTGTTTACCGAGCAATTCTTTCTCGGTGTATCCTGAGAACTCAATAAAAATGGGATTACAGTACGTTAGAAGGCCAACAGCATCAGTTTTACTGACGATTAAATCATCTTCTCTCAAAATAATTTCATGAGTTGTAGGTGTGATTTCGCAATCATATTTTGGAGACTCAATTTGCATTTTTCTTATTCGCCAACGATTTTTATTTCGATTCGAAACCAACATAAGATAAAGACGGCACTGAAAGTCTTCCTTTTACATAAGTGTTTCTCCTTTTAGAATAGCGGACAAACAGAGGCGATACAACCCAGGGTATCAGGTTAAAAAAAGGTACTTAATGGGTATATAAAATACCTATTATAAGAATTTTACGATTTTAGCTTTCCATTGATAGCAAATAACTACGCAGGTTTTTCACATCGTTACCCAATCCGAGTTTTTTACGGATATGCTTACGATGAACGCCAATAGTTTCTATTGAGAGGGTTAAAGTGGTGGCAATAGCCTTGGTGGATAAACCTTGTCTGACCAGGGAAGCCACCTGAATTTCAACGGGCGTTAATTGTTGATAGACTGCTGACATATGGTTGGGACGTCCGTACGATGCGGTCACGTTATGTAAATTATCTTCAATTATTTTAACTAATTGGACTTGAGTGTAATCCAAACCGCTACGTTTTAGCCTTTCCATGAATGGGGAAACAGTTCCCCTTAATTTAGAAACAAGTTCATGTTGAGCATCTAACATATTCTTGTTCTGCTGTTTGAGTAATACGTTTAAAGCCGTATTGTACTCTGATACCTCATGTTGGCTTTTTCCTAATTCCTCTGTTGTGTTGCCTACCAGGTTTTCTAGCTGCTTTTGTGTCTCAAACAATAGTTTTTCTGCGTGTTTTTGATTCGTAATATCAATGAAAGAGCCAACAAAATGAGTAGGGAAACCATTTTCGCCAGTTATTGCGGTATGGGTTAGCCATATCGGAAACACTTCGCCATTCTTGCGTTTATCCCAAAGCTCACCTTGCCAGAAACCATCCTGTATCACGGAGGACCACATGGATTGATAAAATTGCTTATTATGTAGACCGGAACTGAGCATAGATGGCTGTTGCCCAATGGCCTCATCGGCACTGTAACCGGTAATACGGGTAAATGCCTGATTCACGCGCAAAATTACTTTATCGGCATTAGTCACCATAATGCCTTCCCGTATTTCAAAAGCGGTCGCAGCAATACGTAAAAGTTCTTCCGCCTGTTTTCTTTCTGAAATATCGGTAAGAGTGATATTGAGAACAGAGACTCCTACTTCCATGTTCATAAGCTGACACATCAGGTTTGCCTGAAATCTAGAGCCATCGGCGCGGCGGAGTGTCAGCTCCAAGTCATGAATTCCGCCATGTTGCTTGACGTACAGCTTAAATTGATGCCAGCGGTCGCCATCTTCCTGGGCAATATAACGGGCAAATTGGCTATTAAGCATTTTTTTTCGATTTACACCTAGGAGCTTAGTACAAGTCAAGTTGGCTTCTGTAATTAGTCCATGTTCCGTGAGTGTCAAATAGCAAACCGGCGCAAAATCATATAGTTGTAAATAGTTGTCACGCGACTTTTCCAATAAGGCATGTGCTAGTTGTAACTCCTCTTTCTGCATCTCCAGTTCGATCTGGTGAACATGAAGTTCATGCAGCGTTTTCTGATCAGATTGAAGCGGATATTCAGTTTGTGGCGTATTGGCTAGATGAGCCTCGGCTCTGGAACGCAGTTGCTTGGCATTTTGCATATATTTGCCATTTTGCTTTTTCATGTCTAATTGCTAGCCAGTGACGATTAAATATTTTCAATGATAAACCTGTTAATGTTTTGATGGCAAACACTCCAACGTCCAGGCAGTAGTGTTTAACCAATTTTAAGAGATTGCTCATGTCTGACTAAGCCACAGTTCGGCTTACAAGATTTTGAGTTTCGAAGATATCATTAAAACTGAAAATGTAATAATTTACTTGTAATTAATATAGGTAAATGCAATTAAGCGCGAGCTTATCTTATCCGTTTTCGCAGTTGTACTTAGGTCTTATTTTTTAATCACTTAAGTTCAAGATATAATTTATTCAGGTTTGAGAACCAAACTGAAGCCTAAACTCAAATCATTATCCAATATTTTAATCTAATTCATTTATTACTTTATTACAGGAAAAAACATGATGTTAACGGATACTAACTTACTCAAACTGAAAGACAAAACCAAGGCGCGAACACTGACTGTTTTTTCAGAAACGCCTACGTGTTTGCTTTTCCGGCCAGTGTGTGCAGCACTGTTGCTTTGGGGAGCGTTCAGCCAACCGGCATTTGCCGTAACCAACATTCTTAGTAACCGCTACGACAACAATCGCACGGCTGCCAACCTGACCGAGACCACGCTTTCGCCCACGACTGTGAACGCCAACAGCTTCGGCAAGCTTTGGTCATATTGGGTGGATGGCGCGGTCTTCGCCCAGCCGTTGTATGTGCAGGGCGTCACCGTTACCGGCGCTAGCGCCCCTAAGAATGTTCTGTACGTCGCAACTATGCACGATGTGGTTTACGCTTTCGATGCCGATAACCCTGGTAACCCCTTGTGGACGCACGATTACCGCGCTACCGGGATTACCCCCGGCACGCCTTTTGATCCCACTACCGCCAGCAATGGCATGGGGATAATCGGCACGCCTGCCATCGACGCGGTCAACAACAAGATGTATTTGGTTGCTGAGACGATGGAGAACGGCAACTACGTTCAACGCTTACACGTTCTCGATATCCGTTCGGGTGTCGACCTTGGCGCAGTGGTCATTAGCGCCACTTTTAACGGTATCGCTTTTAATCCGGAATACCAAAGCCAACGTCCGGGGCTTGCGCTTGCCGATGGACAGGTCTGGCTGGCTTTTGGTTCGACCATCCCCGGCGATTTTACGCCTTGGCAAGGCTGGGTGATAACCTACAACGCCACCACTCTGGCGCAAACCGGAGCATTTGCCACAGCCACCTCCGGCGGCGGCATCTGGCATAGCGGCGGCGCGCCGGTCATCGATGCCGCAGGCAACGTCTACTATGTCACCGGCAACGGAACCGGGCAGGCCTACGATGGCGTCAACAATTTCCAGGAATCGCTGCTGCAATTTACTTACAACGGCGGGCTCAAGCTCAATAACTGGTATACCGATGCGAATTGGTCAACGCTCGACAACTATGATCTCGATCTGACCGCAGGCGGCCCTTTGCTGGTTCCCGGCACTGATCTGGTGGCAGTCAACGGTAAGATCGGCCTGACCAACTTGCTGCATACCGGTAAGCTGGGTCACCTGACCGCCAACAACGCCCAAGTGGCGCAGTCTATTCAGACCGGACCGGTGCCTAATTATACCGGCAATGACGGCGACCGCATCATAGGCCTTGCTTACTGGCAGCGTCCGACAAATCCGCAGATGTATGCTTGGCCGGGGCTTGCCAGCCTCACCTCCTACACCTTCAACGGAACCACTTTCAAGCAGAACCAACAGAACAACCTGAACCTGTTCGGCGAGCCGGGCGCGGCGCTATCGCTGTCGGCCAACGGCACTACAGTCGGCAGCGGCATTCTTTGGGTGGCCCGTAATCAGGCTGCCGGCCGCATTATTGGCCAGGCATCTGTATTGGAGGCCTACAACGCCGACAATATCAGCAGTTTGCTGTGGAGTAGCACGAACGATCTGGCTAGAGATGATGTT
>CAVUMJ010000002.1:0-6048 GCA_963741375.1 uncultured Pseudomonadota bacterium | reverse complement strand
TATGTTTATGTACGTATACCTTGGCGCCGATTACGTATTGCTCTCCACCGATAAATCTCATTATTGATATAAATTATGTATTAAACATGAACATCTATGCTATTTGAGCTCACATTTGGCGTAGTTACAGAATTTTGTATCAACTGTAAAACATCATTACCTTGTTGCTTTTGAAGGTTTTGAGCTTTTTGTAAAACATCCGTAGCAATTTGTGACGAAGAGTTTTGTGTGGACATTTGTGTTGCAAATGCGGCAAGGGAGACGGTGTCAACCATAATATGACCCTCTTTAATAAATAGTTAAAAGCATACAGATTTACTGTAAAAATATACTACCCCTGTTTCGATAAATTTGTCGAGATTAAATTCAATAAACATTGAAGCAATTCAAATAAAAAAGTAACGGATAGGTTTTTTCGGAAACTGCTTTAGAGCATCCGCGAAAACTATTTCAGCTGATAACCGCAGCTGTTTTTATCCAGCCAGCGTTGTTGTCCGGAATTTAGAATTTCCTTTTTCCAGAATGGGGCGTGATGCTTTAGTTCTTCTATGATAAATCGACAGGCGTCTATTGCATCGCCGCGATGGGCTGCCCAGTTTGCTACTACGACGATGGTGTCATCGGGAAGCAGTTTGCCAAAGCGATGCAGTATTAGGGTATCAAGCAAACTCCATTGTTGCTCGGCTCGTTCAACAATTTTATGTAATTGTTTTTCGGTCATGCCGGGATAATGCTCTAGATACATGCTTTCAACTGAATCGTCCTGGTTGAAATCTCGCATTACCCCCACAAAGACGCTGATTGCGCCATATTTGCCATTAAGATGGGCAAGTTGTTGTTGATAAATTTCTATTTCCTGCCAGGGCTTGATTTCCTGTTCAAAAAGCTGGATTTTCATTTAACCTCCGGTAACAGGCGGAAAAAAGGCTAATTCATCGCCATCCTTTACTTCGCTATCCGGACTGACATATTCCATATTAACGGCAGTTAAAATAGTGTCCGGCATGGCAAGATCGGGATTGAGCCGCTGCCATATTTTTCGAGGAGTGAAAGACTCTTCAGCTTGCAATTGGTCAGTGCTTCTTCCAATTGTTTCTTTTAAACTGGCAAAATAAAGTACTTTTATCGACATGTTGATGAACCAAGGCATAAAATAGACTGCTATAGATATTATCGGACAATTTCATGCAAGAAATACAGCTTACTCATTTTAACGCCGCCGGAGAAGCGCATATGGTGGACGTCGGAGATAAGCGTTTCACCGCTCGCACCGCAATCTGCGAAGGCTATATTGTCATGCAAGCTGAGACTTTGGCTTTGATTATGTCCGGTTCGCACAAAAAAGGCGATGTGCTGGGCATTGCCCGCATAGCCGGCATTATGGCCAGCAAAAAAACTGCCGATTTGATTCCATTATGCCATCAATTGCCTATCAGTCATGTCGAGATTCAACTTGAGCCCCAGCAGGATTTGCATAGAGTGCGCTGTATAAGCACGGTTAAAACCACTTCCCAGACGGGGGTGGAGATGGAAGCATTGCTAGCCGCGCAAATTGCATTGCTGACTATTTACGATATGTGCAAGGCGGTTGATCGCGGCATGGTGATTGAGTCAGTGCGCTTGCTGGAAAAGAGCGGCGGAAAATCGGGTGATTGGAAAATAGACTAATCTTCAATGTGTTAAGAGGTAGTTCTTTGTTGGCATTAATCTCAGAATCAAATTCGGCAATGTAATCGTAGATAGTTTCCAAATCTTGCTCATCGCCCTTAGTGAGCAAGATCTCATAACTTTTTTCAGGCATTATTTAGCGTAGTGTTTTTGCTCGAAGCCGGGCAACAACGTCGGTCACCGGTTTGACTTGAGAGGAGTAATGCATGAGGAAACTTTGCCAATTAAGTGTAAGACTTGATATAGTCCTTTATTGCTCGTGAAACAAATTTTATTGGATGTTAATCAATTGATAGCGGAGACGGATTTACTTCGCCAGATAATCGATAATGGATTTTTGCAGCAGCTTGACCAGACTGGCGGTGTCGTCAGTGATATTTTCCTGTTGACTGATGACAACCTTGTCAACCTTAACGTCTGTGACCTTTTTGTCTTTCTCCACTGTCAAAGTATATTCAATATCTTCAAATTTATCGGTAAAAAGCGAGAAGAGAGAGCCTTGAAAACTCCTACTTCTTTCCTTGGTCGGGTCCATATATCTCACCCGGTAGACACCAGTGTCGCGGTTTTTATCAACTACCTCTATTTCCGCTTTTATTAAGCCTTCGTTTACCAGTTCCCAAGCCCTGTCGAAACGGGTTTTAAGTTGTAGACGAGGTTTTTCATCGCCGCCTACAATTAAAATCAGTTTCTCAAGTTCAGTGGTAGCGTCGTTCTGAGATACAACTGCAGGTTTAATTTCATCTTTTACTTTTGGTTTGGTCTCAGGTTCGGCAACTCTGTTTGAAGTATGCTCAATCGCCAAAGTAGGCGGCATTTCCAGATGTTTGATGTCGCGATATTTGTCCGGCGTTTCCGAACAGGCGGTCAGCAAAAGACTCAGCAAACAATATAATAACTTTCTTTCCACAATTTATTCTCAAAAATACCGGCGGTGATCCAAAACCGGAAATGAAGCACGGGTTTTTTCCAATCGATTTTTATCAATGACGCTGCTGGCAAAGCCGGCGCCGGTTTTATAACAATCCAAAACGACTCCCCAAGGATCGATAATCATACTATGACCGTAGGTATGACGGCCATTTTTATGAAAGCCGCCTTGATTAGGCGCAATGACGTAACACAAATTTTCAATTGCTCTGGCGCGCAACAGCACTTCCCAATGCGCCGCTCCGGTTTCGGCTGTAAATGCTGCCGGAATCACAATAATGTCAAGATTGTGTTGGCTCATGGAGCGGAAAAATTCCGGAAAGCGCAAATCATAACAAACGGCAATTCCCAATCTGCCAAAAGGCGCATCAATGACACAGAACTCCTTACCAGGCTCAATAGAGTCGGATTCCCGATAAACATCTCCACTACCTGGAACGCTGACATCAAAAAGGTGCACTTTATCGTAACGTGCTACTTTAATACCTTGATCATCGAATACCAGACAGGAAGCTCTAACTTTGTTGGGATTTTCTGTGGCAATGGGTATGGTGCCGCCTACTATCCATACGCCGTGGTTTTTGGCCGCCTGAGATAGAAAATCTTGAATAGGGCCGTGGCCATCCTGTTCCCGTACTTGTATTTTATCCAGCTCATGCATGCCCATAATGGCAAAGTTTTCGGGGAGAGCCACCAGTTTAGCGCCAGCTTTGGCGGCTTCTCCGATAAGTTTGTCAGCTTCCAGAAGGTTAGCGTTAACTTGCGGGCCGGATGCCATTTGAATGGCTGCACATATGGTCATTTTTAATCTCTTGAAGTTAATGGCAAATCGATTCCGGTAAACATAATCCTAAAATGGCGGTTGATTTTTTCATTCGAGGATCAATCTAAAAAAGCATATAGTCTTTAAACAACTTGAAATGATTATCGCATCCAGCGAAAATCGGTAAGCCCTTGCCAGGTTTTATTGAGTAAACCATTGTGGTCATTTACCGGAGTAACTTCAATATTACCCCATTGACCGGAAACACTATACTCAGAACCAAAAAAGTAGCCTTCCTGATAATCTCCGGTTACCGCGTTAGTAACGATTTCCGCAATTCCGCCGACGATTCTACCAGCAATAGGCAGAGCATCGGAACTCTTGGGAATGACCAAAACTTTATGATTTAAGGTCTTGTCAATCAGATTGGCGGTTCCTGTAACTCTCATTTTGGCTGCTACTGCATCGATTAACAAGTCTTCAGTGGAGGCAATACCGTTGTTAATTTTAAAACTACCAGTGATTTTATCAAAAGCCAAGCCTTGTCTATAAATGTCACTAAAATCCAGATTTAAGCGTTTGCTCCACTGTTCCATGGAAATTAGTCCAAGCAGCCGGCCCAGTCCCGGTTCGATGCTGGAAATTCGCCCGTCTGTCAGTTTGATTTGCAGTTGACCATGCAGACGTTTCAGAGAAAATTGTTGGGGCGTGTCGCTCCAGCCGCCAGTAAAGCTGATATCCGCATTGGTTTCCTTAAAATCGTCGCTGACACCTAAATCCGAAAGAAACTGACCAAAGCCATTCATATTTAAATTGCCATTGATTAGAGTTGAGGAGCCATTTGCCAGTTTGATCCAGTCGGCATTAAAGTCCAAGCGTCTGTTTTCACCGAGAATTTGGATTTGTTTAAAGTGAATGCCGTTGTTCACCCGTTCTGTCTGCAGTTTAAGTTTGCCAAGATTAACGGTACGCCAAAACAGCTGTTTACTGTTGATATCTATCAAAGGCAATGATTCTATATTCTCTGTGGCGGCATCAAAATTCAAGGCATGCATTGCAGAAAGATTCATATAATTCATGTCTAGTTTAATGCTTTGATTGTCATTAAGCTGATCAGGAATGCTTAATTGCCCATTTGCCATGTTGCTTTCAATAGAACCATGCCATAACTGATCTTCATGCTGAAAATGGCACTGTACTTTGCCAATATTTTTGCCTTGCCAGATTAAATTATCCGTTTCCAATTTAAATTCCTGTAAATGCGGCCAGCGATCATCTGTATTGTTCATACTGGAAAATGCTTGGGATAATTTGAATTCCGGCTGTTTGATTTCCACATTCAAGCCCTTTTGCAAATAATTATTGGCATTTTCTTGTCCTATGACGATATGCCCGGAAAAAAGCCGATTGCCAATAGTATCAACCAGTAAAGCCGCGTTAAATTCCTGACCGTAATGTATTTGAAATGGCAATAAGTTTTTGTTGTCAAATTGAAAGTTAAGTTGAAGCGGACGTTGTGCTTCAGCGGTTTTAGCTAAAAAATCCTGAGTATCAATTAACAAGCCTTGTAAGTTACTGGAAATGTTTAAAGTTTGCGGTTGATTGCTTAGGTGGGGAATGTTTAGCTCTGCCCGGTAAGAGAAGTTGCCTTTGCTAAAGTCGTTATGTAAAAAGCTAAATTGCCGCTGAAGATTTTCAGAACTGGTCATACCATCCACTTGTAGATGAATGCCGGTATTGTCGGTATTGACAGCTCCTTGAATAGGATATCCTAAAGCGGTGGCGGTCAGTCGTTCGCCGCTGATACTGTTTTCACTAAAATGAAGCGCGCCGTTAATGTCGGAGAAAATCATCTCCACAGGCTTGAAGATCAAACGGGCTTTATTCAAATTGGCGTTAACATTAATGCCGAATGGCATACGGTCGTGATAAGGGATGCTTAAATCCAGATTGACTTGCGTGCTGTTTTCTACCGCTATTAATTTTGCGAGTGGATCAACTTGAGGATGTAGCGGAGTCTTTTGCAAATATGTCAAGGCATTCTGTATTTTACTCTCAACCAAACCAGTGATTTGAGCCCGTTCGCTAATAGGCAGGGAATTGATTGATATTAACATTTGTTTGATATCAACATTTTCGCTATGGCCGCTGTTTATGGCTACTCTTAAGTTTTTGCCTAGATAATGAATGTCGGCGTTCAAGTCTTTAACAAGCGGCCAATCCGGGTGAAATTGCAATTCGCCTTCTTTGACTGTAAAAATGGTCTCGAAAAGACCTGATCCGTTGTCGAAAGGAAATTCATCAAGCTTACCGCGAAACACGATTTCACCTTGATCAATTTTGCCGGCAACAAATGCCTGATCCATCCATTTGGTGGCATCCTTATCCATGAGTTTTGCCGGGTAATAGCGAGGCAAGACGCTGACATCAGGCAGATTTCCAAAGCTGGTTTGCAAGTCAAGTTTTGGTGAACTATGATCTTTCGGCAGAATTAAGTCAAAATCGGTTTGGGTTTGAAAATCAGGGCTGTCTATAGCGAAATCGCGGCTGCTCAATGTCCAGTTTGCGGTATCCTGTTGCCAATCTATACTGCCTTGCAAATGTTTTATTGTTAAATCGTTTCTAAAAATGTCCGGCTTTTCAGCAATACGTAACTGAAAAATGCCAAGTAACAGGGCATAACAAGA
>CAVUMJ010000001.1:0-6794 GCA_963741375.1 uncultured Pseudomonadota bacterium | reverse complement strand
GATTCCTCTGTTACCGGAAGTTAGAGTAGCCAGGCATATCGAGGTGTTTAGGCTAAAAGTCCAAATTCTCCCGGCAATAACACGGGATTTTCATATTATGAATCGCTTAAAGCGGTGTTTTTTTGGGGGCTGCGAATGCGGCCCCCTAATATAATCTAATTAGCAAAATTGATCTTTTATCCAGCAAAGTTGTGGAACAAATACCGGTTCGCTCAGCGGAGCCGCTTTTAGCTCAAAACCAGGGGTTAGCAAGCAAAGGACGTATCTACTGAGTCCTCAAAGGGAGCGTCCCGGCGCCAAAAGCCGGTAGTCTAGACAAGCATGCAAGAATTTTTGGGAAGATTAATACCATCAGCAATTAAATGTTAAATGTCCGTGATAAATTCGTGATATTTGCACTTGCATAATATCGGCACGTCGACGGCGCCTGGCTGCTTGTGCGGCGTATTTCTTTCAATAAACAGGATATTTTATTTTATGAAAAACAAATTCAATCGCTTATCACTTGCTCTAGCCATTGTGTCATTAATTCCTGCAGTTAGTTTGGCGGAACCGTTTATGGCCAAGGAAAAAATTTATACGCTTTCCAATGGCATACAAAATGAAATTTATGTCTATGAACACAGTGGCAATGGCGTAATTCAAGCCGCCGGCAATTATGCTACCGGTGGCGCAGGCACAGCAGCCAGCCTGGCTAACCAAGGCGCGTTGGCTTTAAGTGAAAATCAACGTTATTTGTTTGCAATTAATGCAGGCAGTAACGAGTTGTCGGTGTTTAGCGTTGATGGCGATGTGCCGGTATTGCTGGATCATGTCGCCGAGCAAGGTGTAACGCCAGTTAGCGTGACAGTCAGCGGCAATCTGGTTTATGTGGTGAATAGCGGCGACGATTCCATCTTTGGTTATCGTTTTGATCCTTTAACCGGCAAATTGCACGCCTTAAAAAATTCATACTATAAACTTAACTCTACCGGCAGCGGTGCTGCCGAAATCAGTTTTAATAAAGGTGGGGATGCTTTGGTTGTTACAGCGAAAGCCACTAATAAAATCATCAGTTTTACCTTGAATGATCAAGGATTGCCCGCCAATAGACATCTTACCAATTCTAACGGCGTAACACCTTATGGTTTTGCCTTCGGTAAACATGATCAATTCTTCGTAACGGAAGCCCAAGGCGGCGCAGCAAACGCAACTACCGTGTCTTCTTATAAATTGTCGGAAGATGGCGCAGTGACATTGATAGACGGATCGGTTGCCGATGGTCAAACTGCTGCCTGCTGGTTAGCAACTACACCAAATGGCCGCATCGCATTCGCTTCCGACGCCCATTCAAATGCAATTTCTTCATATGCCGTTTCCAGAAAAGGTGAATTGTCATTACTGGAATCTCTGGCTGCAGCAGAAAATGTTCCGCTTGATCTGGCCGTTTCAAAAGACGGAACTGTGCTTTATTCGTTGAACGCAGGCGATCAAAGCATAAGCACATTCAGCATTGATGAAACAACCGGTGCTTTGCAGAACTTGCAAAATGTTTATTCCGTACCGGCAACAGCAACAGGGTTGGTAGTTAAATAGGGTTTTCGTGCCAAGATAGAAACCACAGAAAATATTAAATCAACTTATACCAATCTTGTATTTGGTTGATTGCTGAAATCGGCTTTCCGTCTTAAAAAGCAAGGCCAGTGCCAATTAAGCATTGACCTTGCTTTTTTCAACATTAACTTAATTGTTTGATTTGATCAAAAGTTTCCGCCATTTCTGATAAACTAACTTCATCAACCGTAGCAGGAAAGAAGACATCCTTTCCCGAAAGCCACAATCCTTCTATTTCCGGATGGCTGAGCCCCATGCTTACCGCCTGAATCATTTCAAAGCTAGCCCAGGCATAGCCAGCGTCGCGCATTGCGGATTGCAAAGCGTTTTGGATTAAACTGCGCATATATTGATAGGGTTCGGAAATTGGCAGTTGTTGCAAACGGCCTGCGGCGGCTTCAATACAGGCTTTTTTGTCATAACAGGCATGGCCACGGCAAGCGAGCGGCCGTACCGGATAGATGGTGCAAACTCCTCGGCTGATAAACGGACAAGGGCATTGCTGTTTTACCCTTTGGGTTTCGTTCTGGCCACAGGTGATTTTATTAGTTTTAGCCACACGCTTATGCAAATTCAAATAACTGTCCTGTTTGGTATTCGCATGTAAATAACGCACAATAAGTAAAATTTCCGGCGCTGTTGCCGTTACCCGCAAAGTGCAGCAACTTGCGCAGCCTTTGTGACAGGCAATATCAGGACAACCTTCAGATTCATATTCAACATTCCCGGCAAAACTGTTATAAGCTTGCCTTAATAAGGCTTCAAGCAATTCGGCGCTATTTTGATATCGTGCTAATGTTTCTGCAAATGCTTGGGTTTGTGCGGAAAAAAATTCCAGTGTATTGGCATCAATCATAAAAGTGCTTTGATAGGATTGAATGGGGAGGATCAGAAGCCACCTTGTTAAAAGGCCATAAAACTTGATGCTTCCGACTCGTTATATATTTATAAAATAACGTAAGCTATATATGGTTTTTTGCTGAAATAAAACTATTAATACAAAAAAGCTTCAGCGAAACATGATACAAAATAACGCTATAGCCGATAATCCTGGAAACTGCAGTTGGACACGCTTGAGAGCGCCGTTATGAACTTGTCTTATATCTTGCTAATTTTGTTGTCTGTCACTTTGGCGGCTAACGCAGATGCCGTAAAAGTTTTACCTGTTCAATCAACAAACGATGCGCCTGTGGTGTTATTGAAACTGGGTAGCAATCCTATCCTGCCGGATTTAAACAACCGGCAAATTCGTTCAGTTGTTGGTGAAGTGGTTAGGCAAGATGCAGATACAAGCCTGCAAATCGGTCAGGATGAAATAAATTCTATTCGTCCGGGATTCGGCAACTGGAAGATTGCGTTCCGCTTCACTAATAAGCAACCGCAACCTGCAAATGCTTATACATTTTGGGCGCGTTGGCGGCAAGGTGGGGTGCCGGAAGTGTGCGTACAAACTTTTGAAGTCTGGGCTGGAAAGCATGCCGACGCCTTGCAATTGCGCGGTAGTTATAACCTGAGACCCAAAGGCTGGGAATATGATTGGATAGCCGGCGAAGCAGTATTCAATCTTAATCAAGACGATACTGTCATAGAGATCAGAAACTCAGGATCAGGCCAGGATGCCAAAGTCTTCGACGCCTTCTTACTGGCGTCGCCAACAGCTGCATTACCGGTAAAGACCAGCGACGCACAACCGGTTACCTTGCTGGAATTGGGACACACGCCATTGTTTTCCACTGTTAACGCTAATGCCAATATCCGAGTGCAAATCGGTACTGTTACGGCCGGGCAGGGTACGGAATCGGTTAAAATCGAAAAAGATGAAGTCCAGGTTTTTCATCAAGGTTTTGGCAACTGGGATGCGGATTTTCGATTTGAACTGCAGCCAAACATGATTCCAGGGCGTTATCGATTCTACGCCCGATATAAATCCGGCGGCGAAGTGTCACAGGTTGACCAGAACTTTATGATCAAGGCCGGCGCTGTGCCGGAAGCTTTATCGATGCGGGCAAATTTAACGTTAAATAATAACAGTCCCTGGCAATACCAATGGCTGGCAGGTCAGTCGGCCATCACCATATTGCCTGGCGATCATTGGCTGGAAATCCATAATACCGGCAAGGCTGATGGCGCCAAAGTATTTGACGCCTTCATCCTGCAATTGGAAAGCCGTCAGGGAGAATGGTTAAGCCTGGCCCAAGCGCAACTGCGCAATGATTTTCTGGCCCACGCCAAGCAGGTAGACAATGCCAAACAACGCTTGTATTTGTTGGATGGGCAAGGTGAAAACGCGGATATCCTTTTTAAAGGCTTAGCCGGTAAGGCTGCACGTTTAGAATATGAAGCCATGGCGGTCAGCTATATCAGTGGTGCGGAAATCGGCGCATTGATGCCGGATGTCAATTTGCCCGGTTTGCCTGCGCTGGTTTTAACGGATGATCATTATGGCATACAGGGGATACTCCACCATCCCAATACCGCAGAGGAGGTTGCGGATTTTTTAAAACATCCGCAAGCCGGCGGCCAAATTCTTAAAACTCAAACTGACAGCACAGCACAAATCTTCCCATTGCAAAAAGGCGTGCCGGTTTCATGGCTAATAGGCGGATTCCAGGATGGTTTGGCAGGTTTATCAATTTATGGCGTGGATAGCGAAACAGTTATACGGCCAAATCCCGGTCAAAACTATCTGAGCGTGCAGATGATGGGCGGCAAAATCCGGACTTGGCAAGCCGTTAATTCCACTCATGATGGGATGACCGATTTGCTAGCCAGTACGGATCATAGTTATGGCTGGTCGCGGGGAAGCGGATACGCGCAATTATATTTACTGGCGGATCAGGATACCCAGGTACAACTGCATTTAAAACAATCCGGCATTAATACTGCGGGCTGGCTGGATGGCAAGCCGTTTGTGTTCCGGGATGATGGGCATCCCCCTGCAAGTTTAAATAGCACGAATCAATTGGCGACTAAACTTCTGCAAGGTTTGACTACGGAAGGCTTGGTGTCGACGGCAAACATGGACAGGCCGGAAGCCCCTCAGATTGCTGATCTAAACTTGGCGGCAGGCTGGCATAGCTTGCTGATTAAAATGGCGATGCAGCATGAACAGGGGCAGCGTTTTTATTTTCAATCCTTATTCACCGATGCTGCCGGTAAACCTGTCGAATCCATTAAAACCCGGTTAACCGATCCTGAAGCTGATCTTGCAACCAATAACATTGCCGCGCACTTGCGGCCGTTGATTTATGTCAATGCCCCGGCCAATCTCCCGCATCCGGGAGATAGTATTAAAATTCGCGTTGATATGCGCTGGCATGCAGTGCTTGAAGAACCAACTCTGCCCATGCTCTTGCCGGGATTTCAAGGAAAATTGCGGCTACGAATAGTCAATTATCAGGGTGAGGAAGTCGCTGTTCAGGAAAAGGCCGGCTGGTTTCCCAATCAGCTGGAATTTGATTTTGGTGTAATCAAACAACCTGGTTATTACGCAATCTATCCCAGTTTGTTAACACCTAGCGGGCAATTAATCATGAATTACCCTGCCGATGGTTTTTCGGTGGTTGCCGGTAATGCCGAACAAAAGCAAAGGCTGCAGCATAAAAAACTCTGGAATAACAATTATTATGCCTTTGCTGATGGTGATAAAAGCTTTCAACAACCTGGTGGTTATTTTAGCTGGCTGGAGAATATGGGTATCTTCAAAAGCCTGGGCAGTTATCCGGGGTTTGAGCCTTTATATCAATCCAAATGGGCGGAAGCCCAACAAAAAAATCTAATTATCTTTGCCGACTCTTCAGGAGATAGCTCCTGGTTAAATGACCAGCAAGCAGCGGGTGAAAACTTCATCAAAGCTGCATCGGCTTATACCGGTTTTTTCAAATCGACTAACGAAATCGACATTCGCCACGAAGCGGAATGGCAAAATTTACGCGATCCTCAACATTGGCTGCAACGCGCCAAGTGGGAATATGCCCAAATTCATAAATTGCGTAACGATGGCCATTACCTGGGAGGCAGCTTGGTGCGCCCGGCCGAAGATCCCTGGTTTAAACGGGTTTTACAGCTGGGTCTGGATCAGTATCAGGACGCCTGGGATGTTCACGCATATCCTCAGCATGAGCCGGAATTCGGCAAGCCGTTAGGCAATGGCGCAAATGAAGATGAGCAAGGGGTGTTGGCGGTATATGCTAGTTTGGGCAAAACCAATAAGCTGCCGTTTTGGCTGGGGGAAACCGGCGCAAAAGCCATGCACGGCTGGACAGGCAGGCGTTGGCAAGACCAACCGGAACCAGTAGGTACGGGAAGGGCACCGCCTGTACAGAGGGCCCCCCTTTCGATTCCCGCCTTCCTGCCGATATGTACCCTGTAGCGGGATTCGACAGTTGGGAGCTTGACTTCCAGGCCGTACCCTTGCTAAAACTAAATCGAGAAGCATTTCTCGATAAAGTTTTCTCGATATGGAATCAGCCACTCCAGGACGGCCCCGCGTGATCCCCGAGGGGAGTCTTCGCCGGCTGCCGCTTTATCATCGATTCCTGCAGGAAGTCGTCGCCGTTGGGATTCCCTACACGTCCTGTAGCGTGATCGCCCGCGCGCTTGACCTAGATCCCACCCAAGTCCGTAAAGATATTGAACTTACCGGCATCGTCGGGAAGCCCAAAGTGGGCTATCCCACTGGGGCCCTGGTGCAGTGGATCGAGAACTTCCTGGGATGGAACAATTCCAAAGAGGCCTTCCTGGTCGAAGCCGGCAGCCTGGGCAGCGCCCTGATGGGCTATGAAAAATTCCGGCAGTTCGGCCTCAACATCATCGCGGCGTTCGATACCGATCCCTACAAAGTCGGCCAACAGGTTCATGGCAAAGAGGTTCTGCATCTCGACAAACTGCTCGACCTTGCCCAGCGCATGCACATCCACCTCGGAGTGATCGCCACGCCGGCCCCGGTGGCCCAGAAGGTGGCCGACCTGATGGTGGAAGGCGGCATCCGCGCCATTTGGAATTTCGCCCCAGTTCATCTACGAGTACCCAGTTTTGTAATTCTTCAGAACGAAGACCTGTACCACTCCCTGGCATCACTGTCGTTCAAACTTGAGCGGCGGCTGATGGAGGAACGTAGCGCAGGCACCGAAACCAATGCTAGCGACCCTGGAACCGCCGTCCACAGCGGCACGGAAGTTTGACACAGTTTGCGACATCCT